>WQYS01000045.1 GCA_009781125.1 Acidobacteriaceae bacterium
AGCCCATCCTTTGCGGCGTCAAAAGCCAGTTGCGCGAGACGCAGCGGAGGAAGCAGGTCTCCGGCGCAGTGCAACGCCTGCTTGGCGCGGCTGCCGTGGGCATCGGGATCAGCGTCCGGGTCACGGCTCATGCAGCCGCCATGTTCATACGGCGTTTGCGAGTATTCCGTGCCGTGATTCGGCACCGGGAGCTTGGCGGCATGATGCGCGGCGATAGCGCGACCGCTCGAAAATGCCAGGCTGTAGATGATGGTGTTGTTATCGCCAACCGCTCGCACCGCGTCGTCGAGAGATATCTTGCTTCCGTCGTCGAAGGTTTCGCTGATGAGCAGGATGGCTCGCCGGTAGCGCAAGGGCTGCGCTTGAAGCTGCTGGACGCCGAAGGCTACGGCGTCGAGGATCGCCGCTCCGTCGTCGCCGGGTTCGAGGCGGTTGATCGCGCTTGCGGCCTTGGGAATGTCTTCCGAGAAGCCCTGCTCCAGACGCGGCGCGCTGTCGAAGCTGATGACGGCAACCGTGTGCGGAACCTCGCCGATGATGTCTTCCAGCAGCAGCTCGATGCTTTGGTAGTCCTGCAGATGCGCCGCGGCCCGTCCGCCGGTTTGCACAACGACGGCCAGCGCCAGCGGCTCGCCTCCGGTATCTTCCTGTAGATGGAGCGTCTGCCGGACGCCGTTATCAAGCAGCGTGAAGTCTCCGGCTGTGAGCTCGTAGATGCGCTGCCCGTCGTGGGTCTTCACCAGCGCCGGAACCAGAACCAGATTTGAATGGACGGTGATTGTATCGGTTTGAGCACGAGCGCGCCCGGAAGGGAACGAAGCCAGAACAACGAGAAGCGTCAGCAGGTAGCGAACACCATGACGACGGTCGTATTTGATTGCCATATCAGTTATGTGTGGCACAGGCTCCGTAGCGCCGCTCAACATACTCGTTCAGAATCTCCTGAAACTCCTCGACGATCCGGTTACCCTTCAGCGTGGTGTAGAGCTTTCCGTCGACATACACCGGAGCCTTCGGCTCCTCGAACGTGCCCGGCAGCGAGATGCCGATGTCGGAGTGCTTCGATTCGCCCGGCCCGTTTACGATGCAGCCCATCACAGCTAGCCGCAGGTTCTCGACACCCGCGTAACGCTTCTTCCAGTCGGGCATCTGCTCGACGAGGTAGCCCTGAATGCGTTCGGCCAGCTCCTGAAAGTAGGTTGAGGTGGTGCGTCCGCATCCGGGACAGCTCGTCACCTGCGGCATGAAGCTGCGAATGCCGAGCGATTGCAGAATCTGCTGCGCGCAGCGAACCTCCTCGGAGCGGTCGCCGCCGGGAGTAGGCGTCAGGCTCACGCGGATGGTGTCGCCGATTCCGGCCAGCAGCAGCGGTGCCAGTCCCGCCGTGGAAGCGACGGTTCCTTTCATTCCCATCCCGGCTTCGGTCAGACCCAAGTGCAGCGCGTAGTCGGAGCGGCGGGCCAACTCGGTATAAACGTCGATCAGGTCGCGCACGCCTGACACCTTTGCCGAAAGAATAATCTGGTCGCGCCGCAGGCCGTAGCGCTCTGCTGCCGCCGCGTTGTCCAGCGCCGAGACCACCATGGCTTCCATCATGACGTCGCGCGCGGGCTTCGGCGCGGCGTGTTTAGAGTTCTCGTCCATCATCTTGGTCAGTAGCGCCTGGTCGAGTGATCCCCAGTTGACGCCGATGCGCACCGGCTTCTGGTGTTCGATGGCGGTCTCGATCATGGTGCGGAAGTTGTCGTCGTGGTGTCCGATGGACACGTTGCCGGGATTGATTCTGTACTTTGCCAGCGCGCGAGCCATCGCGGGATACTTCTTCAGCAGCAGGTGGCCGTTGTAGTGGAAGTCGCCGATGATGGGCGTCGTCCAGCCCTTTTTGGCAATGCCTTCGACGATGGCCGGAACGGCCTGAGCGGCCTCGTCGTTATTGACCGTAACGCGCACCAGCTCTGATCCGGCACGGGCCAGCGCGGCGATCTGCTGGACGGTGCTTTCGACATCCGCCGTATCGGTGTTGGTCATCGACTGCACTACGACCGGCGCGTCGGCGCCGACGCTAACATTGCCAATCCGTACCGTTACTGCGCGACGACGCTCGATCTCTGGCATATGCGCTCCCGGCCTCAAGTTTATCATCGTGAAATCCGGCCTTTGGCGCTGGTACACTAGAGCACAAGGCCCGGTAGCTCAGTTGCATAGAGCAGCGCACTCCTAACGCGAAGGTCACAGGTTGGACTCCTGTCCGGGCCGCCACTTATCTCTCGCATAATCAACCAAATACAAGATTGACCGGCGAGAGCCGGTCTTTTTCGTTTTTTATTTTTGGGATACTTTTGGGATACTTTTGCACGGATTTCCTGCGCCCTCCTGCGTCGCCCTGCAGCTATAGCCGGAGCGAACTCCACCGTATTTGTAAGGCAACTCTCCTTATCCGTATAGAAAGGCTTTCTGGATGCAAGGATTGATTCCGTGGCGTCAAGGCAAAAGATGTCATCCTGTGAGCCGCTTGTGATCGAACTCCGCGTACCTTTTCAATTCTGCAAGAGGAATCAGCGTCCGAGTTCCGATGCGCTTCATTGTCAATTCACCGCGAGCCAGAAGGTAATCGAGGCTTCGCTGGCTGATTGAAAGGTATTGAGCCGCGCTTCGACGATCCACGAGTAGGCGTTCTTCAGTAGGCATTGTCAGCCGCTGGACTGCCTTCTTCTGCATAGTGCCTCCTTGTCCGATAGAACAGGCTCTACGTTGAAGAATGATGCCGCATCGTTCGTTTGTCCAATGGTTGTTAGTGATGTCTCGGTTATCACTCGCAGAGATGTCATATCATCGGTGGAAACTGATTACTCCACATAGGCAACTTATAGTTGTGCAACCCTTTGCAGGGTAACTGAAGTCGGATATCAAGACACACTTCGTACGGGAACGGAGATGTGCTGATGAGTATCTATGACTATTTGGAATTTCGCCATCTGAGGTTCATCGTGGCGGTGGTCGAAGAAGGCAGCATGACACGAGCTGCTGAACGGCTGAACGTCGTTCAATCGAATCTCAGCAAGCAAATCTGCGAGATCGAAGATATCTTCGATGTGAAGCTTTTTATTCGAATGCATAATGGTGTTCAACTCACATCGTCCGGTCAGTCCTTCTTTAATTTTGCCCGCCAACTACTGGACCTGAGAGAAGAGGCAATTAATTCTTTTCAGGCTGTTCAAGACGCGGAAAGTCGTCCCTTTCGCCTCGGGTTTTCACAATTTGTGGAACATGCGGTTCTACAAACGGTTTCGCAAGCATACCGTAAGCTCTTTCTGAAAGGAACAGTGGAGTTGGAGGGCGATGACACCGATGCATTATTATGCCGCATACAGTGTGGTGAACTGGATGCTGCTCTTATTACACTTCCCCTCAGCACGAATGGTCTGTGTATCCAGCCGCTACTCCATGAACCTATGGCTGTTTGCCTTCGCAAAGATGATCCACTCACTAATAAAGAGGAATTGGAAGCAACGGATTCGCGCCGTTGCCAAAACTTATGTCGCATCGCCTGACAATACGCTTATCGTTTCTCCCGACAATGCCTCACGCCGTGACCTGAATCTCGCCGTGCGCCAGGAACTGAGAGCAAATGGCAAACTGGTTCCGAACGATCATTCCTTCCGAGTGCTTGTGCCACGTCAGGATATGACCGGTGCTGACCGCGCCTGGGCAAATCATTATGAGATTGGCGATATCGTGCGCTATTCACGCGGAAGCCAGCAGGCAGAAATTGAGGCCGGGTCTTACGCAACCGTCACCGGAATCCAACCGGACCAAAATCTGCTCACAGTGAAAAAGGAAAATGGAGAAACTACTACTTACAGTCCACGCCGACTCGCAGGCGTCAGTGTTTATCGCGTTGTCGCACATGAATTCGCAGCGGGTGATCGCATCCAGTTCACCGCGCCGGACAAGTCGCTTGGCGTAGCTAATCGAGACCTTGCGCACATTGAATCCATCACTGCTGACTGCATTACCGCCCGACTGGATGATGGCCGCCGACTCGAATTCAATCCGGCAGAGCACTGCCACTTCGATCACGGATATGCCGTAACCGGCTACAGCGCCCAAGGACTCACTGCCGAGCGCGTTCTCATTCACGCAAACATGGGGGTCCATCCAGACCTGCTCAATTCAAGGTTCGGTTATGTCGCCGTCTCCCGCGCCAGCCATGAGGCCACCATCTTTACCGACGATATGACTAAACTTAGCCAGCAACTCGGTACAGATGTCAGCAAAACCTCTGCTCTTGAAATCCAACAAGTGCCCTCAGTAAACCAAGGAATCGAGTGTATATAGAGGCAGATCGTAGTTACTATCTAAGCAACTTTTGTTTGCATTCCCGCAAAATCCTACATTTTCATTTGACAATTCATAACGTCGATCGTGTCTGAATTCTGCAAAATTTATAAAGATTTCATAAAAGCGGCCATATCACAAATGGTTGTTTATTGAGATCGCTCAAGAAGCTGTGTCTGGAATCAAGCCATTTCTGCTTGATGTAGTTGTAGTTGAGGTGGGCGAAATTTTTGCTGTGAAGATTTGGGAGGAAAAGTCATTACTGGTTCTTCTTTCCCAGCAAACAGAGTGCGCTGGACACGGCGCTCTCACAGTTGATGACAGGCCGGGAGGTAGTCCTTTGGTATCCAATGGTTTATGTAATCTTGCGCGTTCAGGGAAGGTTTCCCTTCGAAACTATGCGATTGTTTTCTTGATTTTGGCGATGGCGGTTGTATTTACTAGTCCGTCCTCGGCACAGTCCGTGCCTGGGATGACAGTCACCCTCGCGCCGACAATCCAAATGTTTGCTGGAGTGAGGAACACACCTGGGTACGGTGTTCCGGGACCGGGTGCGGCTACCTCGATCAGGCTCGGCAACTATAACGCCAATATCCATGGACTTGTTGCGGACAGGTACGGCAACGTCTACTTTGCCGACTACGGCAGTTGCGTCGTGCGCAAGATCGACGCAACCGGCTGGATGACCATCATCGCCGGAACTCCCAAGACCACCGGCACCTGCGCTGGCGCTACATCGATCACGACTCCCAAGGATGCGACCACGACCGCCATCGGTCTGGCGCAGCAACTGGGACTGGATCCGAAGCGCAATGTTTTATATATCGGCGACGCCACCAACAACGTAATCGATAAACTGGACCTCTCGACCGGCCTGATTGTGCAGTTTGCCGGTAAGTTCGGCACCGCCGCCAGCAGCGCCAATGCTCAGACGGATAACGTGGACGCGACTACATCTCCTCTTAACATCGATTACCGTTCCGGCATGGCGGTCGATGGCCAGGGCAACATCTTCATCAGCTCCGCAGTCAACAACGTGATCCAGGAGATCACGATCTCGGATATGAGGCTGCACAAGATCGCGGGCACCGGCGGCACTAACGGTAGCGGCAACGTCGGTCAGAACAACGTAGGCATAAGTCCAGCCTACAATGCCCAGCTTAACACTCCGGAAGGCATAGCCTTCGACCCTTGGGGAAATCTGTGGATTGGGGTGTCCTACGCCTTCTATGTGGCGAAGATTACCAATCCAGGACCGACCGCGACCTGCGGCGTTGGCTCTGCTCCTATGGCGTGCGGGCAGATTGTTGTGGCCGCAGGCTCTCTCTCTTCAGGCGCGGGCGCGTACACTCCTGCCACGATGGATGGCAAGCCCGCGCCCAATCCTCCCGGTCCTACCCGGCTCAGCTACACCAATTACGCTGCTTTCGACGCGACATCCGGCTCGATGTTTATTTCGGATTGGGATCACTACCGGGTGGAACAGGTCAAAAACGGGATTATCTGGAGCGCGGTGGGCGAGGGCAGCAATACCGATACGTCCATGACTCGATGCACCGGCCAGCTTGATGCCATCGCAAACGGTTGTCCTGCCACGCTGGCGACACTCGGGCAGGTTGGAGCGGTCGCCGCCGATAATGTTGGCAGTCTTTATGTCTATAGCGGCAGCTACAATCAGGTTATCCAGAGGGTATCCCTTATACCACAGCCGATGCTGCGGGTTAATCTGGGCCAGTCATCGACGAACAATACCAGGATATGGTTTAACTTCGCAACGAATGGCAGTTACACCACACAGAAGCTCGGAGCGCCACGGGCGCTGACGCTGGGGAATCCGAATTCGACTGCGAATGCGACGCCGACCCAGGACTTCGCAGTAGCCAGCAACAGTTCCTATGCCAGCGTCAATGGTTCTTGCTCGACAGTCCCCACCTATGCCACGACTAACAATTGCTACGTCGATGTGTCCTTCACGCCGCATACTCCCGGCATGAGCATGGGCGCAGTGGAGTTAGTCGATCCCAGCGGCAATATTCTGGCGACGGCCTATGTCTACGGCACGGGCGTTGGACCGCAGGTAGTCTATAACACTCCGCTCGACGCGCCCAAGGTGGTAAGCACTGGATTTACCGGCCCCTTTGACGTAACGAAGGATGGCAAAGGAAATATCTTTGTTGCCGATGGCTCCAACGGGGTACAGAGCATTTCCTGCGACAGCGTCAGTTGCACGAATAACCCGGTGCCTACCGGGACCACTCCCCAGAGAGTTTTAGTGGATGGACTCGGCAACCTTATTGTTGACGACCCTGCCATTGGTGTCTCCTTGATTCCCGTAAGCAGCACCGGAACCTATTCGGCGAGTAACGCTATTGTGGTGGCTCCGGTGAACGGCAACCTGGGTAATGGTGTTGTGCTGATAACTCCTCAGGCTGAAGGAGTGGATGGAACCGGAACAATTTATGTCCTGGACTCCACCACTGGCACGGTGACGCAGGTGCCGGTGGGTTGCACGATCAGCACCGACCCTTCCGTTACGCCTTGCGCCTTTCAGATCGGGGCCGGATCGCTCAATAATCCCCAGGCCCTGGCGGTCGGTTCCACCGCAGATATCTATGTCGCCGACACTGGTAACGGGGCCATCCAGTTGATTCAAGCCGGTTGTACGGACTCCTCCTGCGTCTCCACTATGGTGACTGGACTCAGTAGTCCGACCGGTGTGGCGGTGGACCCTGCCGGGAATATCTATGTCGCAGACTCCGGAAATGGTTCAGTGTTGGAGTTTCCGTCAGTTGATCCATCCACAGGGCAGCCTTGTAAAGATACCTCCTGCGCTATTACGCTGGGCACCGGATACGTCACGCCCTCCAACCTGATGTTGGATCGCAACGGAAGCATCTATGGAGACCTCTATGTAACCGATACAGGTTCTCACACGTTGTATAAGCTCAGCCGCACATCGCCGCCGCCGATGACCTTCCCGGTCACGCAGATGGGCAATTCGAGCTTCAGCAGCAGCGATCCGACGTATGCTCAATTGCAGAACATCGGCAACGACACTCTGGTCTTCAGCTCTACCACTGCGAATCCGTCCTTCACCACGGATGCCTATGTGATCGATGGCAGCAGCACATGTCCACAGATAACTGCGGGCGGCAGCACGGGGACGCTTAACGCGGGTTCCACCTGCACGATCGTGCCTAAATTCCAGCCGCAATTGCCGAATTCTTACCCTGACAACATCAAGGTGTCCGGCCAAAGCTTATCTGGGTACGACATCACATCGTCCATCCCGCTGGTTCCGCTGAGCGGCAAAAGCGCTAATGTGACGTTTACACCTACGGGAGTTCCGTCTGCCACCTATGGAGAGACGTATGCGGCTGCTTCGCCGCTGGTGAGTTTTGCGCCAAAAGGTTCTCCCACGCCAGGGGCGACTTACACCTTTTCGTGCGACGCTCCATGCGGCTTGCCTGCGGGGCTTACGCTGAATTCGGATGGATCGATTACAGGTACGGCTGAGCCGTATGGCACCGGCGTCTATAACTTCTCGGTTACGGCAACAGACAGCACTCTTTCAACCGATGGCGGGCCATACTGGGGAACACAGAACTACACCCTTTTTATCAGTCCGGCGACCGTAACGCCAACGATTACGGCCAACAACAAGTCGTATGACGGAACTAATGCGGCGACACTCTCTACTTGCAGTATTGTGCCCGTAGTGCCAGGCGATGCGGGCAATATCGGTTGCACGGTTGATACGACGCCGGGCAGCGGCGCATACTTCGCCAGTAACGGTCCGGGCCCCGGCATCACGGTGTTCGTGCCGGGTGCCGCCGTTACCTCATTGACTGGCTCGGCGATGAATGCGTATAAGCTGGCGCCAGGTCCATATATTACCAAGGCCGACATCACGGCAAACACCATCACGGTGGCCTGTACAGCTTTAGGCAAGGTGTATGACGGCACGCCGACGGAACCTGCCTCTGCGGTTACCTGCACCCTTAGCGGGTTGGCGGCGAGCGACACCACCACCTCCTACATGGTGATTAATGCCGCCTTCGATAGCGCGGATGTGAGTCCCAGCAGGACGGTGACGGCGAATGTCATGATAACCGATTCGACTGCGTACCAGTTCGCGAACGGCACGCTGATGACCACGGTGACGGCGACAACGACACCGACATTGACTCCGATCGCTATCACACCAGCGACCCTGACGCCAACCGTCAGGGTTGTCAGAGCAAAGACCTATGACGGTATTTCACCGGCAACGGCAACGATCAGCTCTTGTTATTTTGCTGGCGGCACCTCCGGTGTAGTCGCGGCCGATCAAGGGAACAGCAGCGCCCTCGCCTGCAATTTCACCAGCGCGACCGCCACGTTTGATAACCCGAATTCTGCCGAGCCTGGCATGAACAAGCCGGTGTCAGTCACCGGGCTTACGTTGACCGGCACCAGTGCTGGTAACTATACCTTTGCGGGCACTGCGACGACTACCGGTGATATCACGGTGGATCTGAAGGCGAACATCACGTATCTGGGCAGAGCGTATGACGGTACAACCACAATTCCCACAAGCGCTGTTTCTTGTACACTGACCCCCACAACTCCGGTTACCCCGGCTCCGGCGCTCTCGGGCATCACTTGCGCGGTGACCAGCGCGGCATATAGCAGTGCGAATGTTAATCCTACCCAGCCCCAGGCGATTAAGGGCGTCGTTAAGATATCCGATACGTCAGGCGGCGCTTACACCATCTCAAACACGCCGGATACGACGGGTGCTCCAAACTATGTGGTGTATGGATCGGCGCCGATGACGGCGGCTCCGGCGACGGTTACGATTGCATCCACCAAGACATACGACGGGACGACGGCGGTCCTAGCGGCGTCATGCGCGGCCACGGGAGCTGTTGGAGCCGATGTGCTTGGCTGCACGGTGAACACTCCTCCGAACTTTACCTTCTCCAGTGCGAATGCCGGGCCTGAGTCGTTTACGGGCGCGACGGCAGCGTCGGTATCGCTGACGGGCACGCAGCCGGGCAATTATACGGTGACGGTGTCTCCAGCCTCGTCCGGCACGATTAATCGGGCTCCGCTGACGGTGACGGCCAAGGATCAGGCCATGCCGTATGGAGGTCCACTACCGAGCGCGGCGTCGCTGGCCGATCAGTATACGATCAACGGACTCGTGAACGGCGAGCGTGAGGCCGACGTGCTGACGGGCGCTGCGGCGGTGACGATAGATCCCGCGATCACCAACGGGACCCTGCCAAACACATATGCGGGCGCGGTCTGGATATCGCAGGGAAATCTGGCGGCGAATCCACTGAACTATTCTTTCACCTTTGTGCCCGGTAATCTGACGGTCATTCAGTCAACGACCGGCGTTTCGATCACGCCGCAGTCGGCGGCAGTGACGTATGGCACCACATCGACCTCGTTCTCTGCGCAGATTACACCTGTGGGCACGGGTACGATGACGTTTACAGCAACGCGAGTTCTCAGCGACGGCACGCTAGACACGCCAAACGCCATCAATCTGGGTTCTCCGTCAGTAGATGCAACGGGTAAAGCCACGGTGAATGTGGGAGCGACGCCCAATGTCCTTCCGGCAGGCAACTACCGGATCGTTGCAACTTTCAATGGCATACCATCCGGCGTTTCGGATGCGGCTACGCTGCTGGTGAATCCTGCTCCCTTGACGCTGACAGCCCCCAGCGGCACACGGACGACAACAGGATCGGACCCGGCATGCATCGTCGCCAATGCGTTAGGGTTCGTCAACGGAGATACAGTCACGACAGCCGTGACGGGCACGCCAGTCTGTACGACCGATGCGGGCAGCACTCCGGGAGCCTTCAATAATTACCTTTCCGGACTGTCGGCCAGCAACTACACAATTACGTATCAGCCGGGAACGATAACGGTTGCATTGTCGGACCTCTCGTCCCTGACACTGTCAGTGCCGCCCTCGCCATGGACGTACGGCGATCCTGAGACGCTGACGGTGAATCTGGTTTCAAGCGGCAGCCCGGCTCCGACCGGCTCAGTGAGCTTCTACTACTACGACACATCGATTGGCTCCAGCACGCTGCTGGGCATGGCGAATGTGTCAGGTGGAAGCGCCTCGCTGCTGTTGGACGGGACGAATACTCCGTTCGTGCCAGCGGGTTCGCATACGGTTTATGCCGTATACAACGGCGACGTCACCTATGCATCAAAGCAGAGCAACCTGGCTCCGGTGACGGTTGTCAAGAATCCGGTCAATACGCTGACGGTGACGGTGTTCAATGTCAGCCGCGTGTACGGCGCCAGCAATCCGCAGTTTTCGTATCAGGTTACGGGCACGGTGAATCCGGGCGACAGTCTGATTACGGCAGTGTCTGGAGTTGCTCAGTTCATCACTGCGGATAAGACTACCGGCAATCCGGATAGCTCGACTTCACCAGCCGGATCGTCGTTCTGGATCAATGTGGTAGATGACTCAAATCAACCCTGCCAGGACACCTCCAGCACAAACCCCAGCACAACCTGCTCGCTGCAGAGTGCGAACTACTATCTGCACTTTGTCTACGGAACGCTGAGTATTACCAGTACCACATCAACTACGACGCTGACTGCGAATGGAAACGCGACCCCGAATGCGACGCAAGTTGCATTGACGTATGGCGATACGTTGACGCTGGTGGCGACGGTGCCCTCAGACGCGTCCGGCCAGGTGCTGTTCCTTAATGGAGCAAATTATTTAGGCCAGGCTACGGTGTCGGGTGGAACGGCAACACTGACGCTGGACGGGACCACTGGGAGCGGTCATGGCCCGTTGCTGCCCGTGGGCGCTTACTCGATCACGGCCCAGTATGTGGGCGATACCAACTACGGATATAGTGTCAGTGCCGCGGCGAATGTGACGGTAGCTCGGCAGACTACACCGCTGGTCTTGAAGGCAAATGACGCCAGCCGTCTGTATGGACAAGGAAATCCAGCATTCGGTCCCCCGTCCCCCGGCTACACAATAGTTTCGGGTTTGCTACAAGGCGACACGCCGGCCACTGCGATAAGCGGAACTCCGGTGTTCACGATGACGGCGGATCCAACCTCTTCGGTGAGCGGATCGCCGTATTCGATTACGTTGAGCGGGTTGACTTCGACCAACTACACGATTCAGTTTGTGGATGGTCAGTTGACAATCAACAAGGCGACGCCGACGGTGACGGTGCAGACGAGCGGAACTCCGACGACCTACGGGCAGTCGGTGACGTTCGCGGCGAATCTGTCTGCGGGAGCGACGGACGGAACGGTTACGTTCTATGACAACGGGGTTGCGATTCCTGACTGTCCGGCGGTAACGCTGACAGGAACGGCGACGGCGACCTGCACGACATCGAATCTTGCGTTCAGCATGTCGGGGCATCCGATCACGGCGGTCTACTCGGGCGGAACGAACT
>WQYS01000046.1 GCA_009781125.1 Acidobacteriaceae bacterium
CGCCGGACTGGCCTTGGCGTTCTGGAGAATCAGGGTCAATTGCGAGTCGTTGGTATCGATCAGGCGGTAGACCTGCGCGAAGTTGCGGCGTTCCTTTACTTGCAGGCTGGCGCTCGTGCCGGGCTGGACGGCGACGCGGAAGCGGTAGAGGCCGCTGGTGGTCTCGGCGGGCTGGGTCTCGGAGTCGAGCTTCCATCCCTCGTGGATGGGGTGCTCGACGATGACCGTGCGCGGGTCGGCGGAGGAGTTGCGCACCGTGTACTCGACCTCGGCGAGCTGGCTGGTCTGCTCGCGCAGGACACCTTTGTTGACGGTGATGCTCAGGATGCGCTGCGAATCGTTGGACTTATCGGCGATGACGCGGACGGCCTGGTCGGCGGCGTAGGAGAGCAGCCGCTTCTCGTCGGGGTGGATCGGGTCGAGCAGGCCCTGGCCGCTGAAGTTGCCGTTCTCGACGATGGAGAAGCTGCCGCGATCGATGGTAAGGCTGCTGGAGTTGGTGAGCCACAGCGCGCGCAACGGAGCGTCATCTTCGTTGGAAGCTGACCAGATGGTGACCTGCTCGATGGGAATCTTGGTCTGGAAGATGGGAACCAGAGCTGACTCGTTCTTGCGAATAGTGACCGGGTCGGTCAGCTTGTACTCGAAGTAGTTGTCGTAGGCGGATGTGCTGGTGTTGGGAGCGATGGAGTTATTGGCCGCGTCCTCGTACTCGATCGCTGGAGCAGAAGGGGAAACCATCACTTGTGCATGGAGAGAACGTGCTTTCATCGCGGGAGCAGGAGCCATTTCTGCCATCATTCCGGCTCCACTCCCATTGCCCATTGACATTCCGGCGACGCCAGCAACCTCCTGTTTGGCGTCCTCTCCGGATTCATGGGTCTGCGGAGTAAGCTGAGCCTCTTGTGCAATCGGGACCTCGGGACGGCGGGAGTAGATAGGCTGCGAGAGCGGCTGGATAAAGCTCTGCGGCGAGCCGGCGATGAGGGACAGCTGAACGCTGTTCCAGTCCGTGCCTACAGTGTTATCGACCACGGCCCAGCCTTGCAGAGTCGCCGACTCAGGAGCGCCTGCCTGTTTGCTGGTCAGCAGCACTCGGTAGGTGGACTTCCAGATGGGGACTTCGGAGATGTAGCTGACGCGAAGCTGGCGCGTGCCCGTGCCGGAGTCGGTCAGCGTAAGGTGGCGCAGGCCCTGGCTGCGGTTGTTGGCGATCACCTCCAGATACCGCGTGAGGTCGGCGTGCAGAGTGGAGTCGAGCAGCCGAACCGCGACGCCAGAGGTCAGCTCGAAGGTGCGTACGGCGCCCGAGTCGGAGACTACGGTAAGGAAGCGGCGTTCGGCGGCGGGAGCATCCTTGGTGGCAGACGTGGAGCGGACCTCCATATTGAGGATGCGGCCCGTAAAGGCAGCTCCGGTGCCGGTCACCTCGACGTTGGCTCCACGAATCGCGGCGTAGAGGTCGGCGGTGCTGGCATCGTCGCCGAGAGCGATGGGAAGCGCTTGCAACTGCTGCTCCAGCGGGGTGGTGGAGTTGTAGCCCGCGCCGGTGATGCGGCCTCCGTTGAGGTCGATGGCCGTCAGCGATTGGAGCACGTCGTTGAGCTGGCCGGTGGTGAAGTCGATGGTAACGGACTGGTTGCCGGTGACCGTGCCGGAGTGCTCGAAGTAGCCCACGCCGTTCTTATAGAGAGCGACCCGGGTAACAGGGAGCGAGGCGCTCTTTTCAGGCTTCGACTCAGGACGCGGTGTCTGCGCAGTCTGCGCAACGGATGGGAAAGCCAGGGACAGGGAGAACAAGGAAGTACATGCAAGTAGCCGCACAGGAGGAGCCTTTCTTCCGGAAAATTCGGGTTACTGGAAGTGTAGACCCCCCGGAGGCTGAAATTGTTCCCGGATAGTTAAGAAAAATGACCAGCTACAACCGTCCGGGTACCCCATGTCGCCGCGGCGACCGCAGCATTATCGCGCTTTTTGCGAAGGGTGGGAAGGTATGATGCTCAATCAACTATATGTCTTGTTTGAAACAGTGGTGAATTGAGACGTATACCTTCCCACCCTTCGCAAAAAGCGCGAAGGATGGGGCACCCGGACGGTTGTGGCTGGTCAGTGTCCCGCCAGGGCACCAACAGCGTAAAATAGCGAACATGAAGGTACCTCGTCTTCGTATTGCATTCATCGCTGCCGTGGCGGTTCTGGCGGCGATTCCTCTGAGCGTTTCCGCACAGGATGAGCATGTGCGCCACGGCCGCAAGTACAAGCCTCTGCCGGAGACCTCACACATCCAGGTAGTGGTCACCAAGAAATCGAACGGCAAGCCCATCTTGAACGCAGGCGTCGTCTTCGTCGCCTCGACGAAGGAGGGTAAGAACCTGGGCAGTTATGAGGTGAAAAGCGGCCTCGAAGGCAAGGCCGTCATCGACATTATTCCGCGGGGCAGCATCGTCCGCGTGCAGGTGATCGCCAACGGATTTGCCACCTTTGCCCAGGACTACACGGTCGATGAGCCGAGCCGCGAGATCGCCGTCGAAATGCAGAGTCCACGGGAGCAGGTCTCCGCTTACGAGAAGAACTCCGGGGAGGAGTCGTCAAGGCAGCCTGGCGTGCAGGAGCCGGTTCGTCCTCCTACGCCTCCGCCTGCTACGCCCGCGTCGCCTGAGACAGCGCCGAAATAGCTATCCGCATGGAGAAACCTCTTCGAGGCAAGAGAGCGCTTGTTACGGGAGCGGCCAGAAGAATTGGCCGCTCCATCGCCTTAACTCTGGCCGAGAACGGAGCCAGTGTTGCAATCACCTATCTGCGCTCGCAGCAGGAGGCTGAGCAGACAGCCCGCGACATCGCCGGGTTCGGCGTTGATGCCTTTGCAGTTCGATGCGATCTGCGCGATCCGGCTGCCATCGAAAAGATGGTTGCCTCGGTTGCGGAGGAGCTTGGCGGGCTGGACGTGCTGGTCAACAACGCCGCCAACTACGAATCAGCTGCGCTCGACCAGATCACTCCCGAACAGTGGGATCAGATATTCGCTACCAACGCCCGCGCGCCGTTTCTTGTGGCTCGGGCTGCGTATCCGCACCTGCGCGCGACGTGGGGGCGGATCATCAATATCGGCTCGATGGGCGGGCTGCATCCGTGGGCAACGCACGGGCACTACTGCGCCTCGAAGGCAGCGCTGCACATGCTCTCGCAGACGATGGCCAAGGCCTGGGCTCCGGAGATCAGCGTCAACTGCATCGCTCCGGGCGTGATCGCGATGGGTGAGGACGACGAGGAATCCCGGCGCTTCGCCGCCAGGACTCCCATGAAGAGAAACGGCACGCCCGAGGACATAGCGGCGGCGGCGCTCTTCTTTGCGACCGCTCCGGAGTTCATCACCGGACAGCTGCTGGTCGTCGATGGAGGGCTGGGGCTGTAGCCTGGCTATGCGCGAGCCAGACGCCGCCACCATCGCTTGGGCGTCTGATCGCCGTCGATGCCGAGACGGTCTGGCTGCGGCGGCAGCGGCTCTCCCATGAACACTGACAATGGGTTGGTGACGAACAGCCGGCGCGCTTCATCAGGCCCATAGCTGTTTGCTATCAGATCGAACGCCTCGCGCATCTTCGGCGGACGCGAGGTGATGTTATGAGCATCGGTGGCCACGAACTGAACCCATCGCTTCCGGAGCAGCTCCTGCGCCAGCCGCTCGGCCCTCCTGCCCTGATGTCCCAGAAGAGAGCCAGCCGTGATCTGGAGAAGCACGCCGATGCGCAGCCACTCCACCATACGTGAAGGATCCGCCTGCAAGGTAGCGTTTCGTTCCGGGTGGGTCAGGATGGGCGTCAAGCCTTCGAGATGGAGCTGAAAGAAGACGTCGGTCAATCCCGGCGAAAGGCCGAAGTCGGGAATCTCTACCAACAGGAATCCTAAGCCATTAATGCTGTAACGCGAGGGCTGGCGGCGGGCCTCCAGGAAGTTGTCGTAGGAGAGATGAAAGTCCGATCCGCGTCCCAGCGTCAGGTTCAGACCTTCGCACCGGATTGCGCGCCGCAGCTCTTCGATTCTTTCGTCGATGATCTCCGGCTGGTACTCGTACTGATCGTTCGAGTGGGGCGTGCAGACAATATGAGTGATGCCATCGGCGGCAGCCATTCGCGCCATGGCCAGCGAGGTCTCGCGATTGGCGGCCCCATCGTCTACGCCCCACACGAGATGATGGTGTATGTCGATCATTCCCATTCCGTCGACCAAGGCTATCACTAAGATGCTGCGGACGAAAAAAACTATCGGGCCGTTACCATCGACTGGATCATGGACTGAAAGATCAGCAGTCCATCTGCCGACCCTAGCAGGCTTTCGCTGGAGCGGTCAGGGTGCGGCATCATGCCCAGAACGTTGCGGCCTTCGCTTAACACACCGGCGATGTTTTCAAGCGAGCCGTTGGGATTGGCCGCCTTTGTCGGTTCGCCCTCGCGCGTCACGTAGCGGAAGGCGATCCGGTCTTCGCGCTTGAGCCGGGCCAGCGTCTCCGCGTCGCAGAAGTAGTTTCCTTCCATGTGTCCGATGGGCATCTGCAGCACGCGCCCTTTGCCGATTCCGCTGGTAAAGGGCGAGTCCGCCGTTTCGGTGCGCAAGTACAGATGGCGGCAGATGTATTGCTGGCCTGCGTTGCGCATGAGCGCTCCGGGCAGCAGGCCCGACTCGCAGAGAATCTGGAAGCCGTTGCAGATTCCCATGACCAGGCCGCCGCTCCGGGCAAACTTCGTGACCGACTGCATCACCGGAGCGAACTTGGCGATGGCTCCTGTGCGCAGGTAGTCGCCGTAGGCGAAGCCTCCTGGCACGAGGATGGCGTCGCAGCCTTCGAGGTCCTCGGATGCATGCCACAGAAAGGTTACAGGCTGACGAGCGTGCGCGTCGATCACATGGTAGGTATCGTGATCGCAGTTAGACCCCGGAAAGACAAGAACGCCAAACTTCATACGTCAAGAATAAACGATACGAGATATTAGCCCAGTACCGAAGCTATTGCATGGCGGAGTCCTTCCCGATCGGCAGGAGCCAGCGCACCCAGTTTCTTAACGACGAGACGTTGCTCCGTGTAGCGAAAACGGGCTTAATCGCTGAAGGCTTCAAAAGATTGGCTGCCTGCCATTGGCTTACCGTATTTTCAACTGCCCAGTTTATAGCGCGTCTCCGCTAACCGGTAGAGCGGACGCCAGACCAGCCGGTTAATGGTCACGACCATCAGCGCCATCACGATGGTTGCCATCAGCAGAATATGGAACTGGCCGCTGTCGGTGGCGGTGCTGATAGTAGCGCCTAGCCCAACCGTTTTCAGCGTCTCGCCTTGCAGGCGGGAGTATTCCGCTACGATGCTTGCGTTCCATGCGCCTCCGCTGGCCGTGACCAGGCCGGTAATCAGGTAAGGGAAGATGCCCGGCAGAATCACCGTCTTCCAGCGCTGAACCGTGTTGAAGCGGAACAGCGCCGACACCTCGCGCAGGTCGGACGGAATGGCCATGGCTCCGGCGATCACGTTGAACAGGATGTACCACTGCGTTCCCAGCAGCATCAGAGCGATGGCTCCGATGCCCATGCCTCCGCCCACGCGCACCAGCGCCAGCAGGATAACCGGAAACAGCGCGGTCGCAGGGACCGATGCCGCAATCTGCGCCAGAGGCTGCGCGATCTTCGCCAGTCGAGGATGGAAGCCGATGGCGACACCAACGGGAATCGTCCAGGCGGAGGCCAGCAACAGCGATAGATTTACGCGCAGAAAGGTGGCCAGAGCGCCTTGCATGATGCCGCCGAACTCCGCGCCGTCCACCTGCCGCAGAAGCACGAGCACGCGGAAGGCTGCATACAACACACACACGGCGACGACGGCAAAAGTGGTTCGGCGCAGCCATGCCCTCGTCCGCGCATCACGGCTTGCGGATCGGGTGGCGGCCCTGTGCCGCTGCTCCGTCTGCCGCCGGGCCAGCCGCTGATAGATGCTTTCAGTGAGCGGCTTGATCGCGCGCCGCTCCAGCGTGCGCAGGCTGCGCGCGTAGCGCAGCAGGTGCAGCAGCGGACTGTGAAACTCCGTGCCGCTGGTGCTCTGCTCGAACTTGAACTTGTTGCTCCACGCGATGATGGGCCGCCAGATGAGCTGGTCCATCATGACGATGATCGCAATCATCGTGGCCAGTCCCCAGGCAATGGCGGCGCCGTCGCCTTCACTGGCTGCGGTTTGCAGATACGAGCCGAGGCCGGGCAGACGGAAGTCCTTCGCGCCCAGCACGAACATCTCGCAGGCCATCAGAAAGAACCATCCTCCGGCTACCGAGACCATCGAGTTCCACACCAGGCCGATGGCCGAGTAGGGAAGCTCCAGTTGCACCAGCCGTTGCCAGCGCGAGAACTTGTAGATCTCCGCCGCCTCCATCAGCTCGCGGGGAATGCTCTTCAGCGAGGAGTAGAAGCTGAAGGCCATGTTCCAGACCTGTCCGGTGAAGATGAGGACAATCGCGCCCATCTCGATGCCAAGCTGATGACGCGGGACCAGTGCGACCATCGCCAGCATGACTCCGGGAAGAAAGCTCAGCACGGGGATCGACTGCAAGATGTCGAGCGCAGCGATCATCAGAGCTTCCAGGCGGCGATTGTAGGCGGCAAGATATCCGTAACCGACGGCGAAAAGAAGACTCAATAGATAAGCCAGCACGATGCGTGCCAGAGAATAAAACGCATACAGCGGCAGGGCGCGCGGACTCAGCGAAATCTCGATCTCCGGCAGGGGACGCCCAAGCCAGTACCTCGCCAGTTGCATGAACGCGAAGAAGGCTGCCAACGCAATCGCCGCGACGCCGAGGTCAGTCACGAAGGGCCAGGTGTTTTTTGACGCCTGAGACCTGGCCAGTGTCTCTTGTGTGTAGCTCTGCTCGGCAGCGCTCATCGGCCTTCAACCTCGACCTGGCCGGATTCACTCTCCGGCGTGTTCTCGTGCTGGATGAAGCGGCGGCGCGAGGCGTCGTAGTCGAACAGCTCGGCGAAACGTCCCCAGGTGATCGCCGTCTCGATCTGGCGGTGGGTCTCCTCTTCGCTGAACTGCTCGTCGAGCATGTCGTGGAAGAACTCTTCCGGCACGGAGCGGTTGCTCTTGGCCTCGATAGCCAGCGCGATCTGCCGCAGCAGAAGAACGTTCTTCAGAACCGCCTCGCGGAACAGCTCCTTCTGGCGCAGAATCTCCGAGTTGGCGTACTCGGCGCCTTCGGCTGTGATGGCGGCGTCGCCCTCGGTCACCGACAGGAAGCCGAGCATCTGGGCCGCGTCCACGATGGGCAGCAGGTCGTCGACCTCGAAGGCCAGGTCGTCGGCCAGGCGGTAGATGTCGTCCTGGCCGTCGTGGTCGAGCAGCATCTCCAGCAGGCCGGCGATGCCTCCCGGACGCGCGTGCGGCAGCATCTGGTAGCGCGCCGGGCGCTCGTCGCGGACCGGCCCGCCCGCAACCGGCACGGGCGCCTCGGGCGGCTTGATGTCCGGCTGCGTCAGCACCTTGTAGATGTAGTCCACCAGTTGCGTGAATGCCGGGGATTTGCGGTCGCGCGGCTGCTCCAGCGTCACGCAGAAGTCGGTGCGCACATGGCCCGGATTGCGGCCCAGCACCATGATCCGGTCGGCCAGCAGCACGGCCTCCTCGATGTTGTGCGTGACCAGAAAGATGGCTTTGGTGGGGATGGTCTTCTTCTGCCAGAGCTCCAGCAGCTCGCTGCGCAGGTTCTCCGCCGTCAGCACGTCGAGGGCGCTGAAGGGCTCGTCCATGAAGAGCACCTCGGGCTCGACCACCAGAGCGCGCGCAAAGCCTACCCGCTGCCTCATGCCTCCGGAGAGCTCCTTGGGATAGGCTGTCTGAAAGCCGTCCAGACCGACCGTATCGAGAATCTTCAGCGCTCGCCGCCTGCGTTCGTGCGGCTCCATGCCGCGGGCTTTGAGCGGAGCCTCGACATTTTCAAAGACTGTGAGCCACGGAAACAGAGCAAAGCTCTGGAAGACGATGGAGACGTTGACGTCCGCCATCTCGATGGGCCGCTCGTGCCAGTACACCTGGCCCGCCGACGGCCTGGAGAGGCCGGTCAACATGCGCAGCAGCGTGGATTTGCCCGACCCCGAAGGCCCCAGCAGCGCTACAATCTCTCCGGCGGCGATGCCGAGATCGGTCGGCGCGATCACCTGGATTCTGTTCGCGCTGGGCTGCGTGTAATACTTTTCTACGCGCTCGGCGCGTATGATGACATTCGGCGTCTGAGTCTTCGTGAGAGTGCCCGTCGTCAAATGAGTGGAAAGGATGCCACTTGGATTATTTGGATTACTGGTCTGGTCAGCAGCGGCCATATGATTCTTATCGTAGGCGAAACCGCTGGCGATGACGAGGGCTTTGCAGCAGCTATAACAATATCTGTTGAATTTTAGAGGAAGTGAGAAGAGCGGAATGGCAGAGACGGCAGCAGCGAAGACACATATGAAACCCAGAGTGCTCGTCGCCGACGATGAGCAGGTGATCGCCAACACGCTGGCGATCATTCTCAACCAGGCAGGATTCGAGGCGCGCGCCGTCTACAGCGGCGAAAAGGTGATCGAGCTGCTGGAGAGCTTTCAGCCCGACATGCTCATCAGCGACGTAATCATGGCGGAGATGACCGGCATCGAAGCCGCGATTCTGACCAGGGCGAAGCTGCCCAGGTGCAAGATTCTGCTCTTCTCCGGACAGGCTGCTACAGCCGACCTGCTGGAGAAGGCTCGAAAGCAGGGGCACGAGTTTGAGATTCTGGCCAAGCCGGTGCATCCGACGGACCTGCTGGCGAAGCTGCGTGGTTGAATCATGGCGAAAGACCCGGTTTGCGGAATGCAGGTGGTTGAGAACGGGGCCAGGTGGTTGGCAGAACATAAGGGCGCGCACTGGTTCTTCTGTTGTCAGGGATGCCTGAAGAAGTTCGAGGCCGACCCGGCAAGCTATGACGGCTCGCGGCCACAGGTAGCTGGGCTGGTCTCTATCGGATCCTCTACCAGGCCGGGTGCCCCATTCATGCCGAAGGCATGGGTGGGGTCCGAACCGGTTCACACCCCACCCATGCGCGATAAGACCGCGCATGAGTGGGGCACCCAGACTTACACCTGTCCCATGCATCCGGAGGTCGTCGAGGACGGACCTGCAAGCTGTCCGCTCTGCGGCATGGCGCTCGAACCCGTTGAAGCCACCGGCGATGAGGCGAACCCTGAACTGAAGAACATGACTCGGCGGCTTTGGCTGGGCGCTTTCCTGACGGTTCCCCTGGTGGCGATGATGCTGCTCGATCTTTTTTACGGGCATCATCCAGCGTGGGCGAACAACATGGGATGGTTCGAACTGGTGCTGGCTTCACCCGTGGTGTTGTGGTGCGGATGGCCGTTCTTCGAGCGGGGATGGGCCTCGGTCCGTCATCGCAGCCCGAACATGTTCACGCTGATCGCCATGGGAGTGGCGGCTTCTTATCTGTACAGCGTTGCGGCGGTCGTGGCTCCGGGACGTTTTCCCGCGTCGTTCCGCGATAGCTCCGGCAGGCTGGGGCTGTACTTTGAAGCGGCGGCGGTCATCACCGTGTTGGTGCTGTTGGGACAGGTTCTCGAACTGAAGGCGCGAGGCCGCACCACGAGCGCTCTGCGCTCCTTGCTCGGACTGGCTCCGCGAACGGCGCGAGTCATCACGGACTCCGGCGCTGAGCGTGACGTTCCGTTGAACGAGGTTCAGGTGGGCGACCGGCTGCGAGTCCGTCCGGGCGAGAAGGTTCCTGTCGATGGAGTCGTGCTGGAAGGACAGAGTTCTGTCGATGAATCGATGGTGACCGGCGAGCCGCTTCCGGTAGTGAAAGCTGAGGGAGCAGAGGTCGTCGGTGGAACCCTGAATGGAACGGGCAGTTTCGTCATGCGCGCCGAGCGCGTCGGCTCTGAAACTTTGCTGGCCCAGATCGTAAAGATGACAGGCGAGGCGCAGCGTTCGCGCGCTCCGATTCAGCGATTAGCCGACCGCGTTGCCGCGTACTTCGTTCCGGCGGTTCTGCTGGTGGCTGCGGTTGCCTTTGCGGCATGGCTAGTCTGGGGACCGGAGCCGCGACCAGCTCATGCTCTGGTCAATGCTGTCGCCGTGCTGATGATCGCGTGTCCGTGCGCCCTGGGACTGGCGACGCCGATGTCCATCATGGTGGGGACTGGACGGGGGGCGGTTGCAGGAATACTGATCCGCAACGCCGAGTCGCTGGAGACTCTGGCCAAGGTTGACACCATAGTTCTGGACAAGACCGGAACGCTGACCGAGGGCAAACCGCGTGTGACGCTGGTGGAGCCCGCCGCAGGCATGGACGAGATATCGCTGCTGCGAGTGGCGGCCAGCCTGGAGCGAGCGAGCGAACATCCGTTGGCGGCAGCGATTGTAAAGGCAGCCGAGGAGAAGGGAATTCCACTCCATGAGGTCACCCTCTTCGTCTCGATTACGGGCAAAGGAGTTGTAGGCTCCGTAGGGAACAGGAACGTTGCCGTCTCGGGAAACGCGGCGCTGGTGTTGCGATCGGATGTCGACCAGCAAGCGATGGAAGATCGCGCCGGCCAGTTGCGCCGCGAAGGACAGACGGTAATCATGGTGGGTATTAATGGCCTTCCCGGTGGACTGATTGCCGTGGCCGATTCGATCAAGCCATCCGCCGTCGAGGCCGTCGAGGCGCTGAAGCGCGAAGGGCTGAGGCTCATCATGGTTACGGGCGACAACCGTGTCACTGCCGCAGCTGTTGCCGAAAAACTTGGTCTGGAGTTTGAGGCCGAGGTGCTGCCTGCGGGTAAGGCGGAGTTCATCAAGCGGCTTCAGAAGGAAGGCAGAGTCGTCGCCATGGCTGGCGATGGCGTCAATGATGCTGTAGCTCTGGCGCAGGCTCAGGTTGGCATTGCCATGGGAACCGGAACAGATATCGCCATGATGGCCGGCGGCATCACGCTGATGAGCGGCGATCTGGGCGGAGTCGTGAAGGCGCGCCAGTTGAGCCGTCAGACCATGCGGAACATCCGGCAGAATCTCTTCTTTGCCTTTCTCTACAACGTGCTGGGAGTTCCGCTGGCCGCCGGAGTTCTCTATCCGGTGTTCGGACTGTTGTTGAACCCGATGATCGCAGCGGCGGCGATGAGCTTCAGTTCGGTCTCGGTGATTGGAAACGCGCTCAGACTGCGCTCGGCGCGGCTGTAATCCGAATCCCTGATGTTTAGAGCATTGTCCCTTTAGCTGTACCCTTTTGAATTGTCATCCCGAACGGAGTGAGGGACCTGCTTTTTCCGGTGTCACAAACATCTATGGCGCAGAGAGAAAAAGCAGGTTCCTCGTTTCACTCGGAATGACAATTTAAAAAAAGGCCGCACCAATTTTTTTACGCAAATCTCAGCGAGACCCGGCCTGCGGTCGAGAACCTTGCCTCGGCTGCGGAACCCGGTCCGCCGCGAATGATGCCGGTCCAGCTTCCGGTGGTGATCCAGTCGCCTTTGCGAAGTCCCTCGGTACGGCTGGCTCCAACGTTCGCCAGCCACGGCAGCAGCCGCATCAGGTCTCCCGATGTGTTGGAGCCGGTCCGCTCCACGCGCACGGTTCCATTGAGAGACAAGGTAACGGACTCCTTCGCAAAGTCGATACTCTGCCAGTTGGGAACCGCATCGCCGTAGACGAAGCCTCCATGCAGAATAAGATCAGCGGTTTTCGTCAGAGCTGAAGCGTGGTCGGGATCGGCCA
>WQYS01000047.1 GCA_009781125.1 Acidobacteriaceae bacterium
CGGCCTCGGACCCGCGATTCTTCCACTCCTCGGGCGTCCAGTCAGCAAAAGGAGGCAGGATAAAACTATTTCTGGCAAAGAACTCTCTCGCTTCAGCAATACTTTTATTGATAGTGGACCTGTTCATGCTCATACGTATTCCCTCCCGGAGCAGGAAGCTTCGGAACAGACCCTCTCTTTACGTAAAGAAAGAGTGTCCTACAACCCTTGCCTTGAATGCTTTCAAGGATTAAGGAAACATTATCTCCGATGCGGCGGCGCTGTCAAGATAGAGGTTACAGCCGGAAAGCCGCTCGGCGGCTTATATAGCTGAACCCGCCTGGAAATTCAAACCGCTGCGGTCACAGGTGAAATCGTACCCTAACCGAGCAGCGCTGCTTTCATGGAAAAGACCAATCGCGAGCCTTCCATAATTGCCTTATGCGAGATGAAGTCTTCACCATGCGGCTTGCCATTTACGTTTGGACGGTCGCTGTAAACGTTGCGAGAGCCATGATTGACAGCCTCAAGAATCGTCTTGCGTCCATTGGGTAAGTTGATGATTGCCCGGTTGAATAAAGGAGCACTCAAAACATAGCTGGCCTTTCCGGGGCAAGCCGAAAGAAAGCCGAGAGCGCCCATCACGTACCAGGCAGCCATCGATCCGGTATCTTCGTCTCCGGGAAAATCGTCTGCAGTATATAGCTTGTCGAGAACTCTGCGGGTCCAGTACTGCATGAGGTCTGGCCGTCCGGCGGCTGCAAACATGGGAAGGAAAAGATGGACAGGCTGGTTGCTGTGCGCATACTGTCCAAAATCAGCGGCAGCCATCTCCGCCATCTCTTGAAGCTCATAGTTATAGTAGCCAACGTCAAAGACAGCAGGCATCGTCAACATCTCTTCCATATCTTTGACGAATGTTTTCTTCCCGCCCATGGCTTCGATCAGTCCAGCAGCATTATGAGGCACGGCGAAGCGATGCTGCCACGCAGAACCTTCCACGTATGGACTTCCCCAGGCGATAGGATTGAACGGCGTCAGCCAGCTTCCATCGGCCTTCCTGCCGCGCGGAAATCGTGTCTTCGCATCGTAAACGTTACGCCAGTTTTCGGAGCGCTTCTCGAACATTACAGCGTCTGCCTCATGGCCTGCCGCGCGCGCCACCTGCGCAATACAGAAGTCGCCGTAGGCTGCATCCATCGTTTCAGTGACAGCCTGATGAATCTTATCCGCGGGAATATAGCCTAACTTCAGGTAGAACTCGATTCCCCGGCGTCCGTAACCTTTGTCCGGATCACCCGGCTCTGTCGCGTGCCTCTTCAGAGCCTGATAGGCCGCTTCGAGATCGTATCCCTGGATACCTTTGCTGGCAGCATCGCCAAACACGGCATCGAGAAGGCTTCCAGTCATGGCCGCGCGGTAGCCCGGACTGGGGAACTGCGGCAGCCAGCCGCCCTCCTTCGAGGCGTTCACCCATGCCTGGAGAACTTCGCCTAGCCGCTCCGGGTTCAGAATCGACATCAGCGGATACCACACTCGATAGACATCCCAATAGCCGTGATCGGCATACATCACGCCTGGAGTTACCTTGCCCGTATACGGACTGAAGTGAATGGGCTTGCCGGAGTCATCCATCTCGTGCCACATGCGCGGGAACAGAAAGCTCCTGTACAGAGACGAATAGAAAGTACGCTGCTGCGCCGGGGTCGCTCCCTCAATGAGGATGCGGCCCAATTCCCTTTCCCACACCTCTTCCGATGACCTGTGCATCGCTTCAAACGGCTTCGTTCCCAGTTCAAGCTCAAGGTTTCGCATGGCTTGATCCGAGGAGATGAACGAAGTCGCAATGCGCACATCGATCGGACGGTTTGCCTCGGCCTGGAACCGGACGACGCCAATGCGGCGATGCGGCAGTTGCTTGACTTCAAAGCCGGCGATTGGCCTGTCGATCTGGATCAGATAGTAGGATGCAAATCCTTCAGGCACCCCCCCGCTGTTCGCCCGCGTCAGGCCACGAATCACGGAATTGCCAGAGTGCTCGCGTTCGAGATGGGCGTCATCCCCCGGAAGGTCAATGACTAAGCCCGCCGGGCCTGACTCACGGAAGGTGAGGCGCAGGATCGAGCAGCGCTCGGTCGGCACCATCTCCAACTGGCAGCGGTATCGCAGCAGATCGAGCCGCAGATAGCCTGGCCTGATAACGCTGGTCTCTACCCTGTAAGACGAAGCTCGATCTGCAGGAAGCAGCGATGGCGGCTCGTTGATGAAGGGGAGAAAGGCAGCCTGGCCATAATCGGCCAGCCAGGGACTCAGTTGATGCGTGCAGCGGACACCTTCCAGACGCTGGTCTGAAGCATTAAAGAACCACGCCCCGCCATCCTCTCGCGTCTGTAGCGTCCAATGCGCCATGCCGAATGGCATCGCAATAAGAGGCAAGGTATTTCCACGTGAAAATAACGGGCTGGAGTTCGTTCCCTGCAGGACATTCACTAGATCCACGAGCTTTCCGGAAGCTCGCGTGCGTGTTTCCGCTGCCATGGCCGCTATCGAAGAAACCTTCCGGGCGTCAGAGACTCCCTGCTCTGCTTCTGTGTCTGCCGACGCCATCGTTCCAGCGATTGCAACCGTAGCCGCTCCCTTACCAGCGGCTTTAAGAAAATCACGCCTGTTGGTTATCTTCATGATTCTGTCAGCTTAATTGATAAAGCAATTATCGAACAGAATCGCTCCCTGTCGTTGCTGTGGGTTATGAACGATTAATTCGTACCTGACAACCAAGGCAAGCCCGGTTTCAGGATCGCTTAATAGAAGATAAAATGAGTCCGCCCAAAAACATCAGATAACCTCTTTGTAGGATTACCTCTGTACGTTTTCGGTACGCAGCAAGGTATTATCTACTGGTTCTAAACAACTTAGTATTTGGGGCGGCTAGTGGGGTTCGAACCGCAGTGGGCTGTTTAGAATCTGAAACTTACAGGTTCTCCAACTACTTAGAAAGCGCAAAATTCCTACAATCCCAGACCCTTAGCACAATCTAGCACAAATCAGAGAACTTCACTGATCCGCATACCACACAAAAATTTATAGCGATTCCGAGGTCTATTCAAAGCTTGTTTTAGAACTGTAGGAATCGTAATGAGTGTATGCCATGGGGATTTGTCTTTGTCCATTATCGAGTTCCTCCAGCAGCGGTCTACGCTTCTGCTGCATGATGTTGGTTATGGGTATACACATCCATCGTGATAGAACCCATCGAAGCGTGTCCGGTGCGTTTATCCCTCAATTTCAGCGGTATTCGCAAGTGGTCCATCGTTGACGTGTCAAAATGGTGAGTTTACGGTTACGCTCCACGTTCATATCCAAGGGTTGTAAGGCAAGTCCCTGCCGGGCAGCATGTAACCTTGAAACATATGGCTATATTTTTTGATAACATTAGCCATCTCTTTCTTGAATCGGTTCCAGCAAGAGTTTTTTATGGCTTCTACGAAGAGCGCCAGTCAGTCTATTTCACCCTGGGATTTAGCGGAAACCGAGCGGCTTCTCGACCACCCCGCTGTGCGCCTGTTGAGGAGCCCGAATGGAGCGTTCACGCTTACCTTTCTGCATCGCGCCTTCAAAGAACAGCATGACATTTCCGTTTCAGAATCGCATTTAAGGGCACGTCTGGAGAATTTTCTCGAAGAATCGCGAGCGCTTCAGCCCGGCTCCTATCCGAGGACGGCGTCAGATTATCTTGCTGCCTGGTGCGGTGATGAGCAGCTTCTGCTCAAAAAGCTGTATAGCCATCAGGTCGAAGAACCTGTCTTTGAATTGACCTCTGGCGCCGAGCGCGCCATGCAGTGGATCGAAGACCTACAGGCAAAACCTTTCATCGGCGCGGAGTCCAGGCTGGAATTAATTCTGCGCAACCTGGAGGAGATTGTTCTGTTTTCGACGCCTGATGTCGAGAAGCGAATCTCCGTATTGCGGGAGCAGCAATTGGATATCCAGGCGCAGATCGATGTGATGCTGACGAGCAATATGGCTGTCGCATACACGCCGGTTCAACTGACGGAGCGTTTTGCCAATGCGCTTGATCTGGCTCGCGGCCTTACCGGTGACTTTCGCCAGTTGGAGGAGAACTTCAAGGAAGTAGCGCGCTCGCTCGCTGAGAGCCACGCGAAGCCGGGAGTCAAAAAGGGACGCATGGTCGGCCAGTTGCTCGACACGCACGCGGCCATTAAGGATTCGCCTCAGGGACAGAGCTTCTACGCCTTCTGGAATCTTCTCTCCTCGCCCGAGCGCCAGCAGCGGTGGCGAGAACTGACCCGGCAGGTCTATCGCATTGAGAAGATCGATTCGGCCCTGCGCTCCAACCGGCTGCTGGAACGGCTTTCGAGCCTGCTGCTTGTCGAGGGCGAGCGCGTCGTCCGCTCCAATGAGCGCATGGCCGCGACGCTGCGGCGCGCGCTGGAGTCCGCCGCGTCCGGCGAAGATCAGCGGCTCCGCGAACTTATCCACGAGATTCAGCAGGCTGCCATCATCGTTCGGAACAATCCGCCATCGGAAGATGAATTCTTCGATTTTGCCGGGCCGCCGGTTCCGTTTGCCAACTTCAGCCGAAGCTTCTGGCAGCCGGATGCGAACGGAAGTTTGTTAGACGAATTCTCCTTCGCCTCCGGCGCGGAACTGGACCGGTCCATCGTCGATCGCTTCAAAAATCTTGCGGATTTGAATCTTAAGCGTCTTCGCGAGCATATCCGCGAGTGCCTCTCGACCCACGATTCGATTCTCTTATCCGAGATTCTGCGGCAATTTCCTGCCACGGATGGCGCGATTGAGATCATCGGTTATCTCGTCATCGCGACGCAGGAGGATACGCATTATGTCGCCCGAAACCAGTTTGCCAGCATCTGGGTCGAGGACGCGGCCGGGAGAGCAAGCTGGCGCGTTCCAGAGGTTTTGTTTGCACGGGCAGGTGAGTAAATGCAGGATAATTCCGAGTTCGGCCCCAGAACATTTGCGCTAGCACAGCTATTCGTCGGCCCGGTGTACGCCGGGGATACGCAGATATGGGAGACGATTCGCGGCGAAAGAGAGTACCTTGCCCGCTACTTCCGCCAGATTGGGCAGGAACTCGTCGTCGATGAAGCGGAGGGCTACGCCTTCATCCGGCAGATGGAGCCGGATGGCGAAGAACGAGTACCAAGAATCGGGCGGCGACAGGTGCTTGGGTATGCGGCAACCGTCCTGCTGGTTTGTCTGCGCGAAGAGCTGGCGCGCTTCGATGCAGCTCCCGGAGATTCAACCCGGCTGGTACTTACCAGACAACAGTTGCGGGATATGGTTGCGCAGTTCATCAAGAGAATCAAACAACCAGATTCGCGATACGCGCGCGATGGACAATGCGATCCGGCGAGCCGAAGAACTGGGATTTCTGAAGACGGTTGGACCGGCGGAGTCCGACACGCTTGAAGTGATGCGCATTTTGAAGGCGCGATTTGGTCCGTCGGAACTGGAACTGGTGAGGGAACGATTGATACGGCATGGAGAAGGACAATCTTAATTCGCAGGACGAACTTCGGCGATTGCCGGGTTTTCGTCTCGACCGCCTGGAGCTGCTGAACTGGGGAACCTTTCACGGGGAGGCGCAGGTCTTTGCGCCGCGCGGGGAGTGGTCGCTTCTGGTGGGCGAAAACGGCTCGGGAAAAACGACGGCCATTGATGCTTTGCGCACGCTCCTGGTGCCTCCGCGCATTCTCTCCTCTTCTTACAACGACGCTTCGGGAGATGGCCGCAAGGCCCATGACCGTACGCGGCGCTCCTACATTCGCGGTGCCTGGGCAAGCTCCAGCACCGTCGATTCAACCGCGCAGACCATCCAGTATCTGCGCGAACCGGGAACGCTGAGCGCAATCGCGGCTGTCTTCACCAACGCGGCACACTCCGAATCGGTGACCCTGGCCCAGGTGCTTTGGGAGAGCGATGAGCAGGTCCGCGAGATATTCGCCATCTCTCACGCCGCCAAAAGCCTGAAAGACCTGCTCGGACAGCAGACCAACACCACCGAGATCCGGCGCGCTGCCAAACGCAGCGGATGGGAGGTATTCGACAGCTTTCCAGCTTACTCCGAGCGTATGCGCAAGCTGCTCTCGATCCCCGGCGAGAAGGCGCTTGAGGTGTTCAACCAGGCAATCGGGATGAAGGAGGTTAACGATATCGATGCGTTTGTTCGCCAGTTTCTGCTGCCCTCTGCCGATACCTTCGCCTTCATTCGGGATACGGTTCAGCCTCAGTACAGAACCCTCATGGACTGCTGGACAGCCATCGATCGCGCCGTGCGCCAGTTGCAGGCTCTGCGCCCCGTATCGGAGAATGCCGCGCGGGTTGCGGTCGCCGAATCCACAATTAATGAGTGGAAAGAGCTTCAGGATGCGGTAAGACCTTACTTCCTGACAAAGTATCTCGGATTTCTGGAGCAGCGGGTGGCAGACCTGCAGAAGGAACATACGGTCGCTCAAGCGGAACGAGACGCCACAAAAACTGGTCTGGAGCAGCGCAGAGGTGATCGCGACGGATTGATCGCCGCCATCAGCGCGACCGGCGTGGGGGCTCGCCTTCAGACCATCGATCGCGATATTCAATATTCAGAAGGAGAGTGGCAGCGAGCACAGACGCTGCGTAGCCGCATTCAACCCTCGATTGCGCTTCTCTCGGCGGAAGCTGCTTTGGCCGATGCGGCAGCCTTCGCCGGAGCGCAGTCTGATTGGGAGTCGGTAGAGATTCGGGAAAACCAGGTTTTCGATGAGAGTGAAGAACGCCGTGCCGAGCACCATTATCGTCAACAGACTGTTGTGAAGGATATGCTCGATGTGCGCGATGAGCTTTCAAGCACCGAGCGGAACAAGGTAAACATTCCAAGAAATTTTCTGGAGGTACGCTCACGCCTATGTGAGGCTCTCAAGGTCGATACAGCCACCATGCCGTTTGTCGGCGAGTTGATGGAAGTGAAGGCCGAATATGCGGAATGGGCTGGCGCTATAGAGCGTCTACTGCGCGGTCTTGGACTATCCCTTCTGGTGCCGGAGCGTCTCTATCGTCCCGCCGCCGAGCTTATTAACTCGACCATGCTCAACCTGCGGCTGACATTTTATCCAGTGCCAGCGCAGGTTCCCATGCTGCCTCGTCTTTCCGCTGAGCTTGTGCCGGGGCGATTGTCCTTCCGTACCGATCATGCGCTGCACTCCTGGGTGATCTCCGAACTAACGCGGCGATTCAACTATCGCTGCTGTGAAACGATTGCGGACCTGGAGCGAGTGGAAAAAGGCTTGACGCGGCAGGGACTTCTGCGAGACCGCTCACGCCATCTCAAGGACGACACGCATTCGATCGACGACCCAAAGAACCGGATTCTTGGATGGTCCACGGAGCGGAAGATCGCCGCTCTACGGGCGCAACTTGTGGAACTGGAGAAGCAGGCCGAAGCCGCCGCGCGTGATTCGTCCCAGGCAGCCGACGCGGCCGCCAGCGCCAGAGCGCGTGCCGCCGCTGCCAGAGAACTCCTCGGCATTACAAAATTTCTGGACATCCATCCTGCCCATTGGAGCGAGCAACTTATTCGACTGCGTGAAGAAAAGGCGCTGCTGGAAAACAGCTCCGAAGAACTTCATCTGCTTGAACAGCAGAAAAAGAAGATCGAATTGGAAATCACGGATTTTGAGCAGCAGCTTCGGAAGATGGATGGGAGTGTGCAGATTCTTGAGAGAGATCTGGGCGACTGCGCGCAGATCTCTCAAACCAGAAGAGTCGAGCTTAATAAGTTTTCAGACTATGAGCATGAAAGAACCGACGGGGACTTTACACGATTGCTGGAGTCCCACGATCCGCTCACGATGGACAACATGGACCAGTTGATACACACGGTCTTCAACAGAATTCAGGGGAGGATAAATAACGAATCTGGAAAAGCCAACGAAGCAGTCGTAAAGATGGAGGTGGCCATGAGCGATTTTCTTAAGGAGTTCACCGAGTTTGGCCAGACGCTTCTCTCCGGGCGCGCATACGCGGATAGTTTTCTTGCCGTACAGCGAAGAATCGAAGAGGAAGACCTCCCGCAGCATAGAGAGCGCTTTGAACACTATCTCGACGAAAACCTCGTGGGCGACCTTATCATGCTGGATAGCCGGCTCCGGGAGCATGACGATGCGATTAAATCGCGAGTGGAAGAGATTAATCAGGCTCTCCGCACGATTGCGTATCACGAGAATACCTACGTTCAACTGCACTTGGCCAACCGTCCGAATCTGCAGATCGGAGAGTTCAGGCGCTCCTTGAAAGAATGCTACGAACATGGGATCGATCCTGCTCCCGAGGAGCGCCTGCGCATCTTCGAGCGCGTGCGCGCTCTATTGGAAAAATTTAAGGCAAACCCAGAAGAGACACAGCGCGTCACCGACGTTCGCACCTGGTACAGTACCGGCATTAAGGAACTGCTGCGGCAGGATGATTCCGAGATCGACTACTCCGCAGCAACCACGGGCAGGTCCGGCGGCCAGAAGGCCAGGATGGCATTTACGATTCTTGCCTCGGCGCTTTCCGCGCAGTACGGTTTATCGCAGGCTGAGCCGGAGAGTTCGAACTTCCGTCTGGTCGTAATCGACGAGGCATTCTCGAAGACCGATGAAGAGAACTCCGACCGTTCGATGCAGCTTTTTGAAGGTCTTGGTTTCCAGCTTGTGATTGTCAGTCCGTTCGATGCAAAGGCCAAATTGGCGGTGCCATTCGTGCGGACGATTCATCTGGCATCGAATCCAACCAAAAACAAATCTCAGATACTTGCCATAACTCGGCAGGAACTTGAAACCGGTGATGGTGAAGAGTCAAAGGCAGATACAACTGCGATCCTGATGGAGGCCGCCCGGTAATGCTGAGTCCACAGCAGATTTTGGATGCGGCACGCAGTAAGTGGCCGCGAGTGCTACGCGCCGAAGCTGCCGGAGAGAACATGTTTCCGCTGGCAATTCCCTTTGGGCGTCCTTCAACAACAGGTGATTTTGGAACCATCCGAAAGAAACTGGCAAATTTAGCGTCGGCAGATTACAAGTGGCGAATCGACTGGAAGGAAATCGACACGCGAAGGTGGGGCAAACAGCGCTGGCCGAGAAAGGTAAGTTTCGATTCTATTGAAAACCTGGCCGTCGCGTTGCAACTTACAGAACAGTTAAGGTTGTTTCGTGAAGCTCTGGCCTTCGCACGATCCGCCTGCCCCAAACTTGAACCGTGGCTCCAAACCAGGGGGCACAAGATACCGGAGTTGTTTTCTGACTGGAAGAGTCTCATCCGTGTTTGCGCGTATTTTGACGCAAATCCTTCCCCGCATTGTTTCGCCAGACAACTTTCCATTCCAGTCGGAACCAAATTTATAGAGGAACATAAAGGAATTCTTGACGAGTTGTTGAAAGAGGTGCTTGGAGATCGAGTCAACACCAATGGCGTGAGTTTCGAAGAGCGTTTTTATCTTAGAACGGAAACGCCCCAGGTGCGATTTCGCTTTCTCGATGAAGCCCTCCAAGATCATACAGGATGGCCGGTAGTGGATTGCAGTATTTACGTGGAGGATTTTGCGAGTATGCGCTGGAATATTCCCCGCGTTCTTATCGTCGAGAATAAGGCTGTATTCCTTAGCCTTCCTAATACTCCGGACACATTAGCCATACTTGGCAGCGGAAAAGCCGCTGTTTCGCTCTCTTCGTGCAAATGGATAGAGGACTCTGATGTCGTCTATTGGGGAGATTGTGATGAAGCTGGTCTTGGAATTCTCTCGTCGATGCGTGCTCTATTTCCAAAGATGCGAAGCATTTTCATGGATTACGAATCCTGGATGCGCTGGAAACGATTCGCTGTCGCAGGTAAGAGAGATGGAACAGCTCAGTATGCTCATCTGACGCCTGCGGAGGTGGAAACGCTTACCGCTGTGAAGGAAGGGCCATGGATGCTGGAGCAAGAGAAAATCCCGCACGAAGAAGTGGAAAAGATGATTAAGATAATTTTCCCGATGAATCAACACGGAAGCAGTCGCCTCCACTTGAGTGTGGACTGAATTTAAGGAAGTTGGCTGAGAAATGTGCGCGCAGGAACAGTGACAGGACGCTGCGCGGTAAAACAGTTAACCTCTTCGAAGGGGAGGTTTACTATCACCTGAAATGCGTATGGAGCCTTAACCTGTGTCTGAAAGTAGGCAAGCGCGGGCGAAAGCGCCGTATCGCCGAGCTTCGCCTCGACTAGAAACCAAGGCTTACGGTCGCGTACCACTAAAAAATCCACCTCTCGTTGTTGTTTGTCGCGCACGTAACGCAGCTCAAAGTTGCCAAAACCCAGGTCGGTCCAAATATCAACCGCCTTGAGTAAGTGGCAGGCAATGAAGTTCTCGGCGCGTGCGCCATCATCGGCTACCCCGCTCCAGTCGCGGAGAAACCATTTTGGTTCCTTGCGCAGCGCCTTGGCTACGTTGTTAAACCAAGGGCGAATCGTAAAGCCATAATGCATTCGGATCAGCAGGTCGACCCATCTCCTGATCGTGTCCACCGAAACCTGTATCTCCGCCGCCAGATTCGAATACACAAGTTGCTGAGCGGAGCGTTCAACGAGCAACTCCATCAGGACCTCGATTATTCCCAGATCGCGAACCGCTGCTACATCGCGCAGATCTTCTCGGGAGAGCTGGGCTTGACGAAGGGTTCTCCAACGCCTGGTAAAGCGTATCTCTCGACGCAGAAACGGCTCGGGAAAGCCTCCGTGTTCCCATAGCGCATCCCAATCCGCCTCTTTTACTTTTTGTGGAGGATGGATTTCGCTTGCCGGAAGTTCCGTACGAATACATTCACCAACACTCCAGGGATGTAGGCGATAAAGCAGGTAGCGGCCCATCAGGCTATCACCGCCTCGACGGTAGATATCCATCCGCGAGCTTCCAGTCACCAACAGATGTGCCTGATCACCGTAAGTATCGAAGAATCCTTTCAGCAGCGTCTTCCACTTCGTATATTTATGCAACTCATCGAGCACGGCAACGGGAGGTTGCGCACGCAGCTTTTCGAGACCAAGCGATTCGGCCAAAGCTTCTGGTCCTTGCAGAAGCTCGCGCCGATCATTGATGTTGTCCCAGTTGAAATAAGCGTTGCCAACCGATTTCGCAACCCAAGTCTTCCCCACTTGGCGTGGTCCGCTTACAAACGCCATTTGACGGTGCTGTTCAAAGTGTTCTCGTAGAATTGCGGTATAGAGTCGTGGCCGATCCATGCTTGGACCAGTTTACGATATATCGTAAAAAAGTTCACACCATTTTACGGTGAGCAGATGATTGGCTAAGACGAAAACCTATTGAGCGAATAGAGCGCAACGGATTGTAGAGCTGACAGAAGTATCTACAATCTGGCGGTCTCTACTGAGGTCACCTTAGCACAATTACAAAACAGTACGCGCCATATTATTGATTATAAATAAGTTACTTGGGGCGGCTAGTGGGGTTCGAACCCACGACATCCGCAGCCACAGTGCGGCGTTCTGGCCACTGAACTATAGCCGCCGTATACTCTTGAATTATAGCATTGAGGTTTTGCTGGCCGGGCAGAGCCGCTGTGAGAATGCGCGAAAGAATATCGAGAGGAGACCGATGGCGACCGCGGTAAAACCCGAGATTCTTCTTCCGCGCGTCGAACGCGGCAGCCGCGTCTTCGGCGACGAGAGCCTGAACTGGCTGTC
>WQYS01000048.1 GCA_009781125.1 Acidobacteriaceae bacterium
AGCGAGCCGAGCCACCCAGATAGCCCGCGATCTCCAGACAGGCTCCTGAGCGCGCATGACCCCGCGCCAGCAGCTCTCCGCAGACCTCGGCGTACTCGGTGAGGCCAGCTGCCTTCAGGTCCTCAATCTAAATCGTCGCCTTATGATCGTTCAACTGACGCACCAGGTAGTCACGCCCCTCAAGCGTCGTCCACCCAAGAAACGGATCCGACTGCACCTGCATGGCGCGCTCGCCTTCGACCACGCGCTGACCCTGATGTTGCCTGCGGCTCGCCTTCAGATAAGGCGCGTAGCCCGATTCCACCTCCTCCTTGATCTGCAGGAATAGCGGATCGTCAGGCCCATTGCCTTCCATATAGACGCAGTAATCCCGCAGCCCCACCGACCCCGTGCCCACGACCTTGAACGCCACGTCCACAGGCCTGTACTGAGCGAGGAAGTGCTTTTGCTCCGGCTGCAGACACTCCACGTAACGCCCGAGCGAGTGAATGACCTTCTCGGCAATCGCTCCCGTCAGCCGGGTGAGGACCGGAGGATTCGACTTGAAGATTCTCGCCTGCGCGTTCCCGGACTTCGTCGCGGTCTTGACTTTGTTGGCTTTCATTGATTCAGGAGCCTTCTTTTTCGCGCTCTTGGCATTACGGCGCTCGCGCGCTTCGGTCAGGGTTTCGAGCGTGTGCGCCGGAACCGCTCTTTCGGCCAAACGCAGGACGCTCTTCACCGGCCCCTGCAACCTATGTACTTGATACCGGGCCAGTTCGAGCACCGGCATCTGGGCGAACTCCAGCATTCTGGTGCGGTAGCTCGCGACGAACTCGCGCGCCGCCTCGACGCAATCCTGATCCCAGGCCCCGGCCTCGCGCCCGGCGAGCATCAGGCTGGCCGCCATCCGCTTTACGTCCCACTCAAACGGCCCGGCGATGGTCTCGTCGAAGTCGTTGATGTCGAAGACCAATCTTCCATCGGGCGCCGCAAAAGCTCCCAGATTGCGCACATGCGCATCGCCGCAGAGTTGGCACAGCAGTCTCGTATTGCCCGCGAGCGAAAGATCATAAGCCATCACCGGAACCGCGCCGCGAAAGAAGCCAAAGGGCGAGGCCGCCATGCGCTCATATTTCAGCGCGACCAGCGGAGGCACACGCCCGCGCATGGAAGCAGCCATCAATTTCATGGGGTTTTCGCGCCGCTGGCGGACGTCCCACTTTGCATGATCGACACGCGGCATCTGCTTACGCCGCTGCTGGCCGCGCGCAATCCGCTCCGATGGGGTCAGCAAATATACCATCAGCCGCCCTCAGAAGAAACTTCAAGCACCTTAGCGTACACTCGCAGCCGATGCATTTACAATCATGGATGTCACGTATCCTGCAGCAGAAAGAACCGGTGGCAACAAAGAGACGGCGCATCTGGCATCACCGGGCGTGGAAGGGGTTCAGATAAAGACGGTTCTGAAGAAGCGGGCCTGTAGCTCAACGGTTAGAGCAGGGGACTCATAATCCCTTGGTTGGGGGTTCAAATCCCTCCGGGCCCACCAAAAGAAACCATCTCCAACGCCATAGAAACAAACGCCTTATTGGGTGTTGCTGTGTGTCTTCTCGGGCTGCGGCTGCCGCGTCCCGCCCATCACACAAACCTGACAGATCAAAACCTCCACAATCTTCACCTCTCTCATTTCGCATCGTATAGGGTGCTTCGTTTTTTTGAATCTGGATTAGGGCAGCCGGTGCAACCAAAATAGAGCAACAAACTTTCGCTGCATATTTTATAGCAGGATAACTACATGCCATGTGAGTTTTGTGGATCAGACCAATTCACGAAACATATCGCTCGCGAAATGATGTTTGGAACGCGAGAACAGTTTACTTATGCTGAGTGTTCCGGCTGCGGCTGCCTGCGTATTGTCGAAGTACCGACGGATATGAGCAAATACTATCCTGCCCATTATGATCCGTTTGCTGCGAAGAAAAGGCATAGCCTGACAACCATGCTGAGGCAGTTCATGGTTACTTCGGCTCTCAAGAATCGCACAATATTGAACGTAGCGGTATCTACGCCTTATTTTGTAACGTTGAAACTTGCTCATACCTTACAGCTCAAGCCTCAAATGCGCATTCTGGATGTCGGTTGTGGAGCCGGACGCTTGGTGCTTGATCTTCGTGCTGCGGATTATATGGCTTGGGGAATTGACCGGTTTGCGCCCGAGGCTAAAGATTCTAGTGGGTTGGCAATCAGGCGATGTAATCTCGAAGCCGTTCAAGAACAGTTTGACTGTATTATGTTCAACCATTCGCTTGAACATATCGCCGATCAGGTCGCAACACTGCAACAGGCGCGATTGAGATTGCGGAACGGAGGCGTCTGTTTCGTGCGTATTCCAATTGCAAGCTGGGCCTGGAAACAGTATGGGGTCAACTGGGTACAGCTCGACGGCCCACGGCATCTATGCGTACACTCTGAAAAAAGTTTTCTGTTGGCCGCAAAAAACTCTGGATTTCACATCTCTTGCATCCTATATGATTCGTTTGAGTTTCAGTTCTGGGGGTCAGAGCTTTACTGCCGTAACATACCATTGGAGGAAGCTCGTTCCCATCTTTTCGACTATTTTTCAAAAGCAGCTATGAAAGAATTTCGGAGACGTTCCATTATGCTCAACAACTATCAACAAGGAGACCAGGCAATATTTTTTCTGCGAACAGAATAATCATTCTTCACCGCCTATTCACTCGCTATATATGCACCACGGACAATAGGGCACAGATAGTTCAGGTACAGATATTGGTAGAACTGCTTTTCTCGTGAAAAATACATATGATTCAGGCAGCTAAGAGCAGTCTTTTCAATCAGTTTCATTTCCTGCAAAGGAGCTCTCTCGCGCACAACGCGGGATGGATGCTTGTGGGGCAGGGGACGAATTTAATGTTACAAGCAATATATTTCATACTGCTGGCACGATTGCTAGGTGTGAAGGAATATGGAGTTTTCGCCGGATCGCTTGCATTTACTTCGATAGCAGCTCCCTATAGTGGCCTCGGCTCGGGTGTACTGTTTATCCGGTATGTAAATCTAAGCATCAGGAATTACGCAGAATACTGGGGCAACATTATTTTTTCAACGGTTATCACCGGCTCGTTGATTACAGTGATTCTTTATATCACCGCTCCTCGCCTGCTTAATTCAGCAAGTGCGTCTCTTGTATTATTCGTTGCGCTTGGAGAATGCGTCTTCCGTCAACTCGTGATCAGCACTAGTCAGATATTTCAGGCATTTGAAAGATTGCCAATGACAGCAGCGGTATCCCTGTTGATTAGTTTACTTCGGCTCATAACAGTTGCAATGCTAGCATTTTTAGGCCATGCAACAGCACGGCAGTGGGCATTGTCTTCACTCGTTATTAACATCATTGCAGCATTAAGCTGTTTGGTGCTTGTCGTCTTCCTGTTTGGCTCTCCTAGATTTGTTCCACGCCTCTTTATAAACAAGTTGGAGGAAGGATTTGAGTATTCACTGGCTGGTTCTACTCAGTCTATTTATAACGATATCGACAAAACCATGTTGAGCCATTATGGGATGAACATCGCTAACGGCGTCTACACCATAGCGTATAGGATCATCGATATTACCTCAATACCAATCAGCGCGATAGACGCAGCCGCCCTGCCTCGATACTTCAGCCGCAGCAGAGACGGCGTCGTTGTCGTTCGTCACCTTGCCTTTAGACTTGCTATCCGTGCTGTACTTATAGGCGCTGCCATGGCTGTCTGCGTTTTTATCATGGCGCCAATTATCCCACGCATGATTGGTGCAGAATTCAGCCAAAGCGTATATGCATTGCGCTGGCTTTGCTTTATCCCAGCATTTCGCGGCATCCACCAACTTACTGGAAGTGCAATAACAGGTATAGGTTTACAGCGCCTCAGAACCACTGTGCAGACGGGTGCAGCCGTATTTAATTTTATACTCAATCTCTGGTTAATTCCCCGACATGGATGGCTAGGGGCTGCTTGGGCCAGCTTAGCTACCGACGGAGCTCTCGCAACGGTAAACTTCTCGTTGTTGTCACATCTGTGACAGGATGTCCACGATAGCTGGCATCTTAAGGCAGGTTGACACAGCGCATACCTTTCGTTGTAAAAGTAGATCACACATGCTCTCGAAGGCTACAAAATCGGCATTAACATTTTCTGTTACAATTTTTGTGGGCGCCATTTTAGTTGATCCAGGCGATCACGTGTTTCACTTGAAACTTCCAATGCTATTGCTAGTCATGGGTCTATGGATATGTCGCATACTATTCGGATTTATAGCATTAGATAAATATGAAATATTAAATTCTGTTTTACTGTTTGCGATAATCGTTCCAGGAATAGCCACGTTGATCGGACTGCTTGGAGACTCGCCTCTTGATGGCGATCCAACCTTCCAACTGATGAAGCAGGTTTCTGTCATTCTGATTATTCCAGTGCTCGCCAGCGAGCGAATCGACATAAGCAAGCATATCATTCGATGGTGCTTTATAGTTGCTGGTTTTACTATACTATTGGCAGCACTTTCGTTCACTGCTCCTCTCCTATTTGGGGCACTCCGCGATTTCGCAGTCAATAACGATAATGCATTCATTACTGATTATGACAAACTAGGAGTTGGGGTCGGATCGTTTTATTACAAAACTATTGCTGTTCTAATTTTTCCAGCTGCCTATTATTTAAACAGATTCTTGTATTCTGGAAACAGACTATCTAATGGTGCGGCAGTAATGTTGTTTCTAATCGCGCTACTATGTGCGGGAAGTAGAGCTATAGCATTATGCACTTTTGTCTTAGTAGCTATATATCTATTCGAAAAGCTGTGGACCAAGGAGGGTTTAGTAATATCTTTATTTTTAATGCTTATTGTTTTATATATTTCCGCTGGATATTTCATGTCTTTCTTCCATTCCTCTGAAAGTTCCAATGCAGCAAAACTAGATCATATTCACTCTTATGAAATTGAATTTACTCGACATCCAACATACCTTCTTTGGGGCCAAGGCGCAGATACGCAATTCTATTCAGAGGGCTTCCAGGATAAAACCACATTAACTGAGTTGACATATATTGAAATGGTTCGCTGGTTTGGTTTTCCCGTTGCGGTGCTCCTTTTATTCATCATCTGCTTTCCTGCGGCTTTGTTGATGATACGAGGCGATGAAACCTCCTTCATGGTTGGTCCCTTTTGGGCATACCTTTTGGAATCAGCATCAAACCCATTACTGATCTGTTCGACAGGACTCTTGATTGTCAGTGCATTATGGGCATGTGTCCTAATGCAAAACACAGGAAAGCGGGGTAACCTCGCCTCATGATTGCAGCGATCGTGATTTTATATTATCCAAATCCAGAAATAGTCAATAAGCTATTATCAAGCCTTGCAACTGAAGTAAATGCAGTCTTCGCCATCGATAACACACCTGGATCAAATGTCGATCACCTCTCAAAATTTCAAGACTTTTCAGGAATCTGTAGATATGTTCCGCTTGGTAAAAACATAGGAATTGCTGCAGCACAGAATATCGGCATCGATATGAGCATACGCGATGGTTACTCGCATGTACTTCTGTTGGATCAAGATAGTATTCTTTTTCCAAATATGGTACAGAAAATGTTTGATGCAGAGCAACGTTTGGCTAAGCTCAACATTAAAATAGGTGCAATAGGTCCGTTGGTCGTTGACCGACGCTCAGGAGTTCGTCCAGCAGCCGCTAGATATCATTGTTTTTTTGTTCGCACAATCAGGCCTGTAATGTTAAATGTTGATACTATCACCACGGATAATCTCCTTGCATCAGGATCATTGATTCGCGCTGATACATTTGTGTCCGTCGGCCAAATGCGCGAGGATCTATTTATTGAACATGTTGATACCGAATGGGCATTCCGTGCCGGCAGCATGGGGTATAAGCACTATTGCGTATGTAACGCATCAATTTCTCACTGCCTTGGCGAAAGGTCTAAAAGAGTGTTTGGAAAAGATATTTACCTGTACGATTCGTTACGATATCAGTACAAACTTCGAAACGCAGTATTTTTACTTCGCTTAAGAACTATGGGATGGCATTGGCGGCTTTACACAATTACGCGAATTCCTTATCACCTGATTGTGTACACTATATTTTCAAAGAAACCAGCGAGAACATTTCGACTCCTATTGGTTTCGATCTGGAACGGAATGCGAGGAAACTTAGGCGAGATTTCACCAGACAATCAATGACCAACATGGAGTCATCCACAGCGAATGTTCCGCCAGGGTTGATGCCAATGAAGAGATATTTATTTGTAGTCAACGAACTTGGATTTATTTATAGTCACTTCTGGGAACTGGCCCGGTCTATTCAAAATGCAGGTTGGGAGGTTGCAGTTGCCGGTGTAGTATCTAGTAGCCCAAAACGTGCCGTCGAGCATGATATTATGTGCTTTCCTATTCGTACTGTCCTTGGAATCAGTGACCCTTTTTCGGAACTTCGAACCTTGATTGAGTTACGGCGCGCTGTACGGTCCTTCCGACCTGACCTCATTCACGCGATATCTCTCAAAAACGTCCTTCTCAGCAGTTTTTTGACAAAAACTGAGAAAGTTCCATCCCTTCTGTGCGCTATAACTGGTCTTGGAACGATGTTCATTGATGATAAACTTGCCTTCCGACTTTTGAGACCTCTTGTTCTCAAAGGGATGGCCTTTGGCCAAAATCACAATAATTCAGTTATGGCGTTTGAGAATCGAGACGACCAAGAGTACTTTGTCCGGAAGCGAGTTGTACCCTCACAGCGTTCATTTCTAATTCCTGGATCAGGCGTGTCGCCTGAGTTATTTACGTCGGCAGAACAACGGTATGGAATCCCACAGATATTGTGTGTTGCAAGAATGATTCGCAGCAAAGGAATTCTGGAATTGACTGCCGCAGCGGCTGCACTTCGCGTCGAAGGCGTGCGGTTCGATCTTATCCTTGTAGGCGATGTCGATCCAAGCAATCAAACTTCCCTTACTATAGAAGAGCTATCTCAGATGCAGACGCATGAGGTTTTGAGTTGGCTTGGTAAACGCTCTGATATTCCTGCGCTCCTGAAGTCAGCAAGTATTTTCTGTCTTCCTTCCTATCGCGAGGGAATGTCTCGCGCCCTCGTTGAGGCCGCTGCCGCAGGATTACCTATCGTTACAACCGATGTCCCTGGCTGCCGCGAGGTGGTAGTTGACGGCGTTAATGGATATCTTGTTCCTCCGCGTGATAGTCAGAGCCTGGCAATTGCGCTCGGACGATTGGTCCGTTCGCGAGAACTGCGGATACGGATGGGCTATGCAAGCAGGGAGCGCTTCCTCGAGCGGTTTACCACCGCTCATGCCTTGCGTGCATTTCAGAATTGCTATACAGCTCTTGGAGTTCCGCTGGATATTAAGATAGCAGCAAAGGCGCAGCCCGAATGAAGCTGTGGTGCGATGATTCAACCCATTGTCATAAATTAGATGAGTATTTTCTTTCAGATTTAGTAGCTGCTATTGCCAGTATTTCTATATATTTTTTAATAATATCTGGCCAGTTGTACTTATTGCGGGCACGCGACCTGGTGGCCTCTCTAAGTTGTCCGTAGTCATCCTCTTCCTGTTCTACGCAATTAATTGCGCGTGATAGTTCGACAATGTCAGAAAAATATAACCCACAAGATTCCACGGTCTCACGATTAAATAGATTATTGTGCGCAATTATGAGATTGCCGCATCCCATAGCCTCGAGTAGCGACGGGTTAGTGCCGCCAACACTGTGCCCATGTAAATAGGCAAATGCATGGTATCGCAGACAGGTCAACTTAGAAGTATCGTACACTGTCCCGATCATTCGGATTCTGGTATCCCGCACTTCACGCAGGCGCGCAACATATTTAGATTTGGCAAGGTGATTCCCCACCACTATTAGCTGCTTAGTGCTGCGCGATTTTTGAAATGCCTGGAGAATCTCCAGTACGTGGTTCTCAGGCTCCAACCGGCAGACTGCCAGATAGTAACTCCGTGGAATGAGGTTCCATGAAAGCAGCAACTCGGCAGCAGGAGGTGTGTCTATCACATCGCAGCCATAAGGAATCACTGTGCAGTTTGATAGTTTACCGTGACGGGCAGTAAGGCTCGCGGCGATGGCCTCGGCATCTGCAATGATGTGATCTGCCGAATGGAGCGCGGCCCATTCCATCAACCGAAGATAGCTCCTGGCCACGAGTCCCCACTTGGCTCGCTCCCACTCCAATCCGTCTGGATTGATCCACACCTTCGTGCCCCAGAGTCGTGGAATCAAACAGAATGGAGCCGCTCCATAGCCCAGCATGTACACCACATCGTATCCATTTCGTGCTGCCCACAGACATCGCGCGTCGTAAAGAATGGTTTGAAGCGGACCTAGACGAGGCGCTGGGACATACCGTAATTTCACGCCATGGAAGATGCAGGGTTCGTCGATCTCTCCGGATTCGCAGAAGACAGTTACGTCGCATCCATGAGCCACAAGTCCAATTGCGAGCCTTTCGGCGAAGGTCTCAAACCCGCCATAGCGCGCAGGAATTCCGCGAGTGCCAAGAATTGCGATCTTCATGCCTGTCCTGCTCAGTCAGATGCAGGTCAGGGAAGAACACACCGCGCCGGGCACTTTCTCAGCATACGTACTCCATTGTGAGCCAGTTTATCGAGTGCCGGTTTCAGGGACAAACCACTCGCGCTGTTGCATCATTAAGACGCTTCCATATCTCGTCAATCCAGGGCAAATGATCTGCCTTCATTAACACGGAACGCAGGCAGGTCACCGTGTCCGAGTCCGTCTGCTGCCAGACGGCGGGAGAGAAGAACCTCAAGGGAAGCTCTGCCAGCGCCAGATGAAGGTCTCGCTGGGCCGCCTCCTCGAAGACACGGCGCGCCAGTGCCGAAGAGCTTTGAGGCGAACCGGCACGAACCGCCCAGTAGATAATGTCCAGTTCAGGCAAAGCCATCGGAGTTATAAACCTCTGATCGGCTGCCAGGCGGCGATACATCTCCAGAGCCGCCGCTCGGCCTGCTTCCAGCCCGCGAGCGAACTCTCCGCCCTGTGTGTAGGGAAGCAACTGCTGCGTCGCCCATAAGGCAACCGCAGAGGCTCCGGCGCGCGAGCACTCCAGCGATATCTCGCCCAGATGCAGATCTTTGGAGCTGAAGTACGTGTAAGGAGAATCGTGCTTGTAGAAGCGCCCCACCGCAGGATCGCGGAAGAGAATCGCACCGCAGCCATAGGGTTGCAGGCCATGCTTGTGGGGATCGACCACGATGGAATCCACCTGTGGGATCGCGTCGAAGGCGGCGCGCGTCTCACCGGCGAGATTCGATGCCAGCGCGAAGTAGCCTCCATAGGCAGCATCCGCATGAATGCGGAAACCGTAGCGTCGGCGAAGCTCGACAATCTCGTGGAGAGGATCGACCGCGCCTGTAGCGGTAGTCCCAAGCGTGGCAACCACGGTGCCGATCTTTCCGGAAGCGAGTTCGCTCTCCAGTGCGCGGAGGTCCATGCGCCCGGCGTGGTCCGACGGAATCGATGTAAAGGGAAGTCCAAGAACCGCCGAGATGCGGCTATGGGTGTAATGCGCCTGATCCGACGCGGCGATGCTTCCGCCTGCGGCGGACTGTCCGGCTACCCACAGTGCTTCGAGGTTTGCGAAGGTGCCTCCGCTGGTGAGGTGGCCCAGGTGCTGGGGCAGGCCCAACATGCGGGCGAGCACGGCGACCGCCTCGATCTCCATGCCGGAGCTGGCCCGGCCTCCGTCGCGCGCATGGTTGTTCGGGTTGAGCGACATCGCCAGCGCATAAGCCGCTCTTGCTATCGGATGAGGCGGCTTGAGCATCTGCCCGGCGTAAAGCGGATGGCCGTAAGGATAGTTATCGTGAAGACGAACGGCCACCTGCTGAAGGATCGCTTCGGCCTGCGCATCGAGCGCGGGCCGGGACGCGGGAGGAAGATTGGCGAAGCCCTGGTCGAGGCGCTCCTCGGCGGCAGAGAGTACAGCAAAAAAGTCACCCAAAGTATTCATGTATCCGCGCCAAGCCTTGCAGAAAGGAGCCATTGTTTATCTTGTGGCTCACAAAACCAAAGTCAGTCTTCCAATAGCAGGCAACCAGAAACGCCGCCACAAAGGCGAGGATCGTCCACGGAGTATTGCACAGCTTGCGGCGTACCGCCTGAATCAGCACAATTACCAGAAGAATTCCGGTGGCCAACAGCAATGCGTCCGGAACAAAGTAACTTTCGGCGTTACCGGTATTCGTGTACCACCAGCGAAGATGGAACGGAAGATGCAAAACGATTTTGACAAAAGGACCGACGAAGGCAGCGGCGAAAGCAGCGGCGAGGAACAGTATGAATTGCAAAATCGTAAAGATAATCTTTTTGGTCATGGTTCCTTCCCGAATCAAGAGCAGCTTCCAGTATATGTAAAGTCGCTCTGACGATACACGAAAGAAAGGGCGAACCACTCTGCTATCGAATGGATTCGCCCTTCAAGTCTGCAATCTGTTCTGCTACTCTTCGGTCTTCGGAGCCTCGGGCTCGGCAGCGGCGGCAGCAGCATTCTGCTCTTCGAGCTGCTTTTCGAGTTTCTCGCGCTTCTTGGCGCGAATGTCGGCGCGCTTCTTGGCCTTCTCACTCAGCTCGTGCTCGGCGCCGAGCAGTTCCAGGAAGGCCATCTCCGAGGCATCGCCCTTGCGGATGCCCGTGCGCACGATGCGGCTGTATCCGCCGTTGCGCGCTCCGTAGCGCGGAGCCACGGTTGCAAAGAGGCGGTCCACGGCGTCAGCCGTCATCAGATACGCCGCAGCCTGACGGCGCGCATGAACGTCGCCGCGCTTACCCAGCGTAATCATTCTCTCGACCAGGGGGCGGATGGCCTTGGCCTTGGTGATCGTGGTTTCGATGCGGTCGTTGATAACAACCGAGGTCACCAGGTTGCGGAGCACCGCCCGCCGGTGAGATGTATTTCGTCCAAGTTTGTAGCCAGCGTTACGGTGGCGCATAGTGTAATCTCCTTCGGAGTGAACTTCTGTTCCTCCGGATGTTTCAGGCCAGCCACAGAGGACTGACAGTTACTAATTTGGGTGCCCCACACCTGGCAATCTTATCGGTCGCCGCGGCGACGTTATGGTGGCGACTCAGCCCGCATCTGGCGATGAAACCGCCAGATACGGGGCACCCGGTTCTTTGAGTTCTACAACTCTGCTTCTTCGTCTTCGTCCTCGTCGTCATCGAAGCCGCCGAAGCTGGCTGCAAGAGCCGCTGCCGGCAGAACCGACGTCGGGCCGGGCTGCGGATTGCCGTTCTCGTCGATCCTCATGCCCAGCGACAGACCCATCTGAGCCAGGATCTCCTTGATCTCGTTCAGCGACTTGCGGCCAAAGTTCTTGGTCTTCAGCATCTCGGCTTCGGTCTTCTGAATGAGCTCGCCGATGGTGGCGATGTTGGCGTTCTTCAGGCAGTTGTAGCTGCGCACGGAAAGCTCCAGCTCTTCCACCGAGCGGTTGAGGTTCTCGTTGCGGTGCGACGGACCATCGTGCATGGTGTCGTGACCCGCCTCCATCTCCTCCTCGAAGTTGATGAAGATGTTCATGTGGTCCTTGAGCAGCTTGGCCGAAAGACCCAGAGCAT
>WQYS01000049.1 GCA_009781125.1 Acidobacteriaceae bacterium
ACCACTTATATCGTTCCTGATGATTTTGTGGCATAGAAGAAAAGATACAGGGATCCTTCGCTACGCTCAGGATGACGACTTTAAAGAAAATTGCAGTCTACAGTAAATCCGAAACTGCTATAATCCAGACGACGAATATCTACAACCTCAATCCACTCCTTGCCGCTCGCAACCATAACTGTTGGAGTGTATCGAAGGCCAGTTTGGTGGCCTGGCGCATCCCCCACTCATGACGCGATAAGAGTCGCCGCGGCGACTCATGAGCGCGGCACCCGCAGTGTTGACTATTTATTGAACATTTCTCTCAATAAAAATTAATGTTGAGGTTGATCTGTATCGGAGATTCTCTGACCTTCTACATCGGCCAGCGTCTCCGTATCCAGACCGTGCTCGTGTTTATAGTGTTCGACAGGCATCTTGCCGTCGTACCACGCCCAGTTCATCGGATATATATCCGAGTCGAAGATGACCTGGTAGAAGTGCCATATCACGATGGCAAAGGTTGCGAGAATAGCTTCGTAGTAATGGATCACGGTAGCTACATCTACCATCCAGCCGGTAGTTTTATTCGCTACCCACACCTTGGCCCATAGCATGATGCCGGTAAGTCCCATCAGAACGGTTCCCCAGACCAGCGCCCAGTACTCGGCCTTTTCGGCGTAGTTGAAACGTCCGAACTGCGGCCTCTCCTTTACCAGTCCTAAGTGGTATCCGAGGGTGCGCACGGCGTCGAAGGCATCCTTCGGCAACGGAAAGATGTCGCGGATCATTCTGCGTCCTTCGCGCAGAGTCGCGAGGTAGACAAGGTGATAGGCGCCCGCGCACAGCAGCACCACTCCGGCGACGCGGTGCACGATGCTGCGTACATGCTCGCTCATGCCCAGCAGTTGCGCGTACCACGAGTAGGGAAACTTCAAGGCGAAGCCCGTAATCACCAGCACGATGAAGCTGGTCAGCAAGACAAGGTGCTGCCAGCGCTGATTGGTAGTCATGCGCGGCACGGTGGCGGTCACCATCCTGCGGCGGGCAATCGCCTTTCCGCGCCAGAGGACGATGTTGTGCAGCAGCATGGCTCCAAGCACGATCCAGATCAGAGCTATATAAATCCAGCGCGTCCACTTCACCACCTTCGTGCCCAGATCGCTGGGAGGAGCAGTAGGATTCAGATGGATCGGCGTCTGCGCGAACTTCTCCGTAGCTCCCTGATGGCACCGCCCGCAGGTCTGCGCCAGATTGGCGCGGTTGATCATCGAGTTGGGATCGCTCGACGGCAGAATGTTGTGTGTGCCATGACAACTGGCGCAGTTGGCCACGGTCACCGAGCCGCCCTGCGCGGCCAGGCCGTGATAGCTGTCGAAGTAACTGGCCACGCGGCCCGAGGCGAAGCCGAACTCCTGCGAGACGCGCACGCCTTCGTGGCAGCGGGCGCAGGTGTTCTGCGCCATGTTGCGCTCGGAGACCGGCGAGGTGGGCGCGTTGGCCTTCTGGATGGTGTGAATGCCGTGGCAATCGGTGCATGAGGGAGCCTGTCCGTTGCCACGCGCCAGCGCCTCGCCGTGAATGCTGGCCAGGAACGGCTGCTCTTCGTTGGCATGGCACCTGCCGCAGGTCGCGGGCACGTTGAAGCGGTTGATCTGCGATTTGGGATCGTTGGCGGGCAGGATTCCGTGCGAGTCGTGGCAATCCGTACATACGGCAGCCTTCTCGTTGCCCTGAGCCACAGCCTTGCCGTGTACGCTGTCCTGATAGGACTTGAACGGCTGCGTGGTCTGGCCCACGGATTGCATCAGCGCCGACTGTCCGTGGCACTTGCCGCAGGTCGCGGGGATGTTCTTGTGGCTGACAGGAGACGTTGCCTCGCTCGACGTCACTACCTCGTGCACGTTGCCGTGGCAGTCCGAGCAGGCCGCCGCCGCATTGCCCGATTTGGTCAACCTGGTATGAACGCTGTGACTGTAGGTGTTCTGCTCATCAGCATGGCACTGCTGGCAGGTGGGCTTCTGCGGGGCCGTCGTGTGAACTTCTGCTTTTTTTACGTCTGTATGGCAGTCCACACAGTTAAATGTGCCGTGAATCGAACTCTTGAACCTGCCCTCATCGACAGCATCGTTGTGACACGTCAGGCAATCTTCGTTCTTCGGTTTCTGCGCGGCATAAGAGAGACTTGCCCATCCAAACACACCAAGGACAACGGCACTGACAAGAACCTTCGTTTTACGGAACATGGCTCTGGCAGGCTAAACCTTGGGATGTATTGTTCGCTGTGACAACAATCACATGGATGATATTGATGATCCAGTCGGATGAGCGCCCTTGGCGCTCTTTCTACTGAATCCCCAGGTCTGCGAGCGGCTTCGGACTGGCCTCGTCCTGAGCCAGCAGGTTGTGGCACAGCGAACAGTCGTTGCTGATGGTTTTGCCGTCCTTCGATGTGTGGCTGCCATCGTGACACCGGAAACAGCCGCCCTCCATGGCCGTGCCGTTGTGGCCTACGTTGTTGGGATAGGTTCCCCAGGCCACCTTCATCTTCGGAAATACGTTGCGGCTATAGATCGCCACCAGCGTTCTGGCTGCCTGGTCGATGTCGGCGCGCTGGCTGCTCCATACCGCTGGGTACTGGGTGCGGTAGAACTCCTCCAGGCCAGCGGTGATCTTCTGCGCTGCCTCCTGCTGCGAGCCGTACTCGGCCTGGATCAGCTCCAGAGCTTTTTTGTTAACAAATGGCAGCGACGCGCTGGGGCTTCCGTTCACCATGGCTTCGTTGATGGCAGCCTGCGGCGTCTGGAAGATGTGGGTCGCCTGATTGTGGCAGTCCATGCAGTCCATCAGACGGGTCACGCCCTTCACCGGACCCTTCCAGTCCGTGCTCACGTACTGCGTGGTGGAGCCGTCGGAATTGCGCTGATTCACGGCGATGATCTGCTGATTGCTGGCGTCGGTGGCAACGTACTCGTACTGGTTGAGGTGATGGCCGTGGATGCCGCTCAGGTGCGAGAGCGAATCCACGCCGCCGAGATGAAGCACCAGGACCGTCTTCGTCATGGAGTTCTTCTCGTCTTCGGCGAAGGAGGTCTTCACCAGCAGCTTCTCGCCGACGAAGTGGGTGGGGTTGTGGCACTGCTCGCAGGTGGCTCGCGCCGGGCGCAGCGTCGATAGCGAGGTGCGGATCGGCCTCGGATAGGTGCCGAAGGTTACCTCGATCACCTGCTTGGTGCCGTTGATCTTGGCGTTGATCGCCGCGCGCAGACCCGATCCGATATGACAGTCCACGCAGGCCACATGCGAATGCGGCGAGGCCTGATAGGCCGCCCACTGCGGGGCCATCACATGGCAGGTCGAGCCGCAGAAGCCGGGCGAATCCATATGCGACAGGCCGCGATAGCTGGCCGTGCCGACAATGATAAAGTTCACCAGCGTGATGGCGAGCACCAGCAGAATTCCACGGCGGAAGAACGGGTCGCGCAGGCTGATCTCAGGATAGACGCTCGGCAGCTCGCCGCGCCGGGCCAGCTTCCTGCGCCGGAGCCAGCTTCCCAGCGGGATCAGGATCAGGCCCAGAACGAACAAGGCCGGAATAAAGATGTTCAGGACAAGCCCCAGATAGGGGTTCGTCGGTCCGCTGTGCCCGAAGAGCGTGACGACCCAGAAGCCAATCAGCACCAGCGCGCAGGCGGTGGCAAGCGCTCCGCCGGTGAGGCTGATGAGGTTGTTTCCGAAAAAGAGAACCCGGTGGAAGAAGCTCTTTGAATTGTCCATTTGCGGCATATCGCATATAGTACAGCCTTTTGGCCGCAGAGCGGTGTGACATAAATCGCCAGGGCGGCGCATGGCTCGATTGGTGGATGCGGTATGAATCGAATCGATGCGATAATCTACCTTAACCCATTACAAGCAGGCAGGAACCAATGAACAGGCTTTTTGCAGGATGCATCCCCTTTCTTCTGGCAGTCGCGGCTTTACCCGCATGGGCCAGCCAGACCAGGACCGCAGACGGCGCCACGGGTAACACCGAGATCCTGCTGAGCGATTCGGCATGGAAATTGAAGTCGTTTCCCATGGACTCTGGAGAGGAGCAAAAGGCTTACGCGCCCGGCTTTGACGAGAGCGGCTTCAAGGCGGTATCCGTGCCGGCTGAGATTCAGCTGTCGACCGGCCTCACGGGGATGGAGCTCTACCGGCAGAGAAAAGAGATCTCGCTGATTAACAAGAGCGAGTGGTGGTACCGCAAGAGCTTCACCGGCCCCAAGCTGCAAAACGGAGAACGGGTGCGTCTGGTCTTCGACCGCTCGGACTACTTCACGTCGGTATGGCTGAACGGCGAAAAGCTCGGCGACCACGAGGGCGCATATACGAGCTTCTCCTTCGACGTTACCTCAAAGATCAAGCAGGGTGGGACAAATGTACTGGCAGTGAAGGTGACCTCCCCGTGGCTGCCCAAAGGCCGTAGTCTTATTGAATACAACAAGAGCAGTTTTACGCTGTCTGCGCCAGACTGGAACTCGCAAGGCATCTCCCATTATCCCTATGTGATGAGTTTCCAGTGGAACGGTGTTCCCGCAAGCGGGAACGCCGCGATGACGATCGGATTGACCGGTGACGTGAAGCTGGTGACCGTGCCCGAACGCAGTATTGACGATCTTTATGTCTATACGAAGTCGCTCAACCCGGACGGCAGCGCCACGCTGGCCATCTCCGGCACGGTCCGCAACGATGGCAGCGGCGACGCGCAAGGATCGGTGAACCTGAAGCTGCGTCCTGAAAACTTCACCGGCGACGCCGAGCAACTGCCGCGGCAGGAGCTGACACTCAAGCCGGGAACGAACGATTTCAGCCTTGAATTCACGGTCAAGAACCCGAAGCTATGGTGGACCTGGGACCAGGGCCCGCAGAACCTGTACAAGCTGACGGCAACGCTGGATGCGCCGGGTCAGGCGGCGCACTCCAAAGCCGTGACCGTGGGCATACGCACCTTTACCCGTGAGCCGGGTATGAGCTACTGGCTCAACGGCAGACATTTCTTCCTGAAGGGTGTCTGGTATCCGATGCAGAGCTTCTATAGCTCCACGGATACGCGGGCGGCGTATCGCACCGGTCTGATATTGCTCCGGGCCGCTAACGCCAATTTCATGGTCAATCAGGTCATCGAAAAAGCCAGCTTCTACGATCTTTGCGACGAGTTGGGTCTACTGGTCTTTACGCAGATGCCGTTCAACCAGGTTGGGCCCTACCAGGTGCTGGAACCCGATAACCCGCGGCGAGATATCTTCCTGAAGACAGCGATGGAGTTCGGTGCCGATATACTTCGCGAAAACCGGAACCATCCCTCGATCGGGATGTGGTCTCCGCTGGCCGAATCCAGAGTGGCAGCCCAGGCGCAGAAGGGCTACTACGAACCTCTCTACGAAGGCATGCGCGAGGTCGTCGAGAAGCTATCGCCCGGCACCATCTATCAGACCAGCTACTGCGACGACGGCGAAGATCATATATGGACGGCAACGGCTGGTTACTTCGAATACGGAGACTACCGCAATCACTATGATTTTGCGCCGGCCTTCGTCTCCGAATACGGCAGTCAGGCCATGAGTTCTTACGAGAACCTGCATAAGTGGATCCCGCTGGACGACGTGTGGTCGGAAAAGAATCCAAGGAAGCCTGGATGGTTCAATCTGCCCATGAACATCACCGAGAATGCCTACCCGGCGTCAACCATGATTCAGGATTTCCACAGTCTGCTCAACTGGCCGCTGAAGATGGTCGATACCGATCCGCGGTCGGCGAAGGATATGGTGGAGGCGTCGCAGCTTTATCAGGCCTTCGTGATGCGCTACGCCTCGGATGCCTTCCGGCGCAAGAAGTACAACCCGATCCAGGGAACGCGGTGGTGGGCGTATCGCGACCCGGCGCCGGGATATCAGTGGGGCTTCCTCGATCACGACAGCGTACCGAAGATGGCGTACTACTCGTTTAAGAAATCGATGGCTCCGCTGGCAGTAAGCCTTGCGTTCAAAAATGAATTAGAGGGTCTGCCGAACGGGGACTCGCAGTCTGGCAGTAGCAACGTTCACATCCCGGTGGTGGTGGTAAACGATCACCTGACAGAGGTTCCGCTGGAGGTGAAGACCGAAGTCCTGGACCTGAAGGGCAACGTGGTCTACTCGCAGACGAACAAGGCCACGGTTGGCGCGGACAGCACTAAAACCGTCGATGTTCTGAACTGGACAGTGCCCGGGGTACCTGCGACGGAGGTTTACGCGCTGCGGGCCACGGTTCAGCAGCAGAACGGCGATCAGCACGCGGAGAGCAGAATCTATCTGAAGGTGAAGTCGTATGCGAACCAGATGCCGAAGCTGGACAAGAAGGTTCGCGTGCTGCTGATCTCCACCCACAGGTACGGCGGAGCCCTGGCGAATGATCTGCGCGACGTGGGCGTGGACTTAGATGTTATCGATCAGGAGCAGCTGGACCGCCTCGGCGAGCTGCGCAATGCCGTGGAGCTTGAGAAGAAGTACGACGTGATCTGGCTTGGTTCGTTCGAGGCACTCTGGAAGGTGCTGGACGACGACATGGCCGAAGGCGTGGCGCAGGCCGTGAAGGATGGCGTGGGCTTCGTCCACACCGGCAGCGAGAGCAGCTTCCACGGCGGCGATACGATGGCGTCGTGCCTGGACTTCACTAAGCTGGCGGATGTGCTTCCGGTGAAGGTCCGCGAGGCGCACGACGATATAGACCTGCTGAACACGAGCAAAGATCTACGTGTTTTTGCCAGCGGATGGACGGATGCGGGGCTGAAGCAAATGGGCGTAGCGAGCTTCAACGAAGTGGAGACGAAGCCCGGCAGCGATGTCGTTATGAAGTTCATGGACTGGCCGCTGCTGGTCACGGGGCTCTACGGCAAAGGGCACACGGTCGCTTTCATGGGATACACGCCGTATGACAACAAGTCAGACGAAGCGACCTGGCGAGCCCTGTACTCGCAGATGCTGCTGGCGGCAACGGGCGAAAATCCCCAGTATCGCTATGCATGGGTGATGGGTAACGAAAAGCCGGTCTTCCAGTTGCTGAAGGAGCAGCCGGAGGCCAGCGTGAAGGCCACGCCTGCGGCGATTGCGTCCACGGCAAAGAACGGCACGGCCAGCTTCAAGGTCGAGGTTGCCAACGGCGGCAGCTTCGCGCGTCTGCTGCGCATGCGCATCGAGTGGAACGACGCCATGTCACATGAACCGATCGTAATGTACGGCGACAACTACTTCGATCTCTTTCCTCATGAGAGCAAGGAGGTAGCAGTAGACGTGGCCATGCCGGAGGGCTTCACGGGAACGGCCAGGGGAACGTTGATTTTGGAAGGAACGAACGTACCGGAAAGCCGGATTCCGGTCAGCCTGAGCGCAACCGGGCAGTAAGGGCGCGCGAACTCTGTAAGCTGTTGATTTGATGGTGGACGCGGTAGGAATCGAACCTACAACCTGTCGGTTAAGAGCCGAATGCTCTGCCAGTTGAGCTACGCGTCCTAATCCAGATTTCCCTCGGGAGAGGTACTGTTAGGCTAACTTTCTAAAGGTATCACAAAGAGCGGAAGACACAAAGGTTCTTTGCGTCTTCCGCCCGTTCTTTAACCGACGAACTCGATCTCGGCGCGGTGCGGAATGACGCCCTTCTCGTAGCCCATCCCCAGCAGCTTGCGGATGGCCTCTTTGCCGTCTTCGCCGTAGTCGAGCGTGCGCTCGTTGACGTACATGCCTACGAACTGATTGGCCATGGCCGGATCCAGATCGCGCGCAAACTGCATGGCGTATTCCAGCGCCTCGTCGCGGTGGTCGAGCGCGTGTTGAATGCTGTCGCGCAGCGCGTTGGTCGTGGTCAGCATGACGTCCTTGCCCAGCGAGCGGCGAATGGCGTTGCCGCCCAGCGGCAGCGGCAGCGAGGTCAGGTCGCGCCACCACTGGCCCAGGTCGATCAGCTTGGTCAGGCCGTCGTTGCCGTAGGTGAGCTGGCCTTCGTGAATGATGAGTCCGGCATCGTACTCGCCGGCGACGATTGCCGGAATGATCTTGTCGAAGGGCACGACCGCCGTCTCGATCTCCGGAGCGTAGATCTTCAGCGCAAGGTAGGCCGTCGTCAGCGTGCCGGGGACGGCGATCCGCTTCTTGCGGACCTCCGTGAGCGTCATCTTGTGATTGGCAACGATCATCGGTCCGTAGCCCTCGCCGACGCTGCCGCCGCAGCTCATCAGCGCGTATTTCTCCTGCATATAGGGATAGGCGTGGAACGAGATGGCCGTAACGTCGTAGAAGGCCTCGTTGATGGCCTTCTGATTGAGGGTCTCTATATCCGTAAGGGTGTGGTTGAATCTATAGCCCGGCACGCGAACCTTGTTGGTCGCAAGCCCATAGAACATAAATGCGTCATCAGAGTCCGGGCTGTGGGCGATGCTGATATCACGAACGGCTTTGGCAGTAATCATAGATCAAATCTTCCTTGTAAATTAGGGTGGCTGGAGCACTGACAGCGCGAGCTAATAACTTTGATACAGTGCCGTCCTGCAGCACGATCCACGAAATTGCGCACCTGAACAGAATATCAAGACACGCTCCATCCTACACGCCTCAGTTTCCGAAGATACGGGCGGGCGTGTGGAATTCCTCTCAGCACGGGAGGTGCCGATCCAGGTACGTCCGCAAAAAATCTTTCACCGCCAGCTTGACTTAAAAATGCGGCCTGACTGTAATTAATGAGCCATGTCAGCTTTATTTTCAACACGGGCAATCTCAGGCATCTACGAGCGGACGTTTGCACAGCGCCGCCGCACGGCCACAGTGGTGGTCGCTTGCCTGGTTCTTGGGCTTGTGTACTACGTGGTCTGTGGCCAGACCGCCTACTACGACAAGCATAAGGAACAGCGCCAATACGCCGCGCAGATCCAAAGCCTGCAACAGGAGAACGAGCAGCGGCAGGGCCATGTGGACCGGTTGCAGAACGATCCTCGCACCATCGAGCACGAGGCACGCGTGATTCTTCACCGTGCGCGTCCGGGCGAAGTAATCTCCACCCTGCCCCCGACTCCCGCAAAAGACAATTCAAAACACTGAACGCGCTGTTCGAGTCTTCCACATTCCTGCTGGCGTACACTTTTGATAGCCCTTTTGACAGCAGGAGTGTCTTCGAAAAATGAAATTTAATCTTGAGAGTGCGACCCCGCGCCAAACCTATAACTTGCTGATCGGCCTGGTGGCGCCGCGCCCTATCGCTCTGATCACCAGCATGGACGAGCATGGACAGCTCAACGGCGCTCCTTTCAGCGCCTATAACTATCTCTGCACCGATCCGCCGATCGTCGGCATCGGCATAGGGAATCGTCCCAGCAACGAATTCATCCCCAAGGACACGGCGCGCAACATCCGCCACACGCACGAGTTCGTCATCAACGTGGTCACCGAGGATATCGCGGAGAAGATGAACGTCTGCGCCACCGACTTCCCCGCCGAGATCAACGAGCTGCAGATGGCCGGCTTCGACACGACGCCGTCCAGCATGGTCAAGGTGCCGCGCATCGCGCAGGCTCACGCGGCGCTGGAGTGCCGCGAGTTCAGCACCATCGAGATCGGGCGTTCGCGCATCATTCTGGGCCGCGTGGTCTCGATCTACGTGGACGACGAGTATGTCGATCCGGCTGGCCCCTACATCCGCGCCGAAGAGATGCACGCCATCGGGCGCATGAACGGCCTGGGCAACTACGTCAAAACCCGCGACAGCTTCATCCGCATGCCGCGCGTCTCGTATACCGAGTGGAAAGAGGGAAAGAACTGAATCGGGACGCCTGACCCTATAGCATGTCCCATTTAGTCGTATCCTCTCGAATTGTCGTTCTGCGTGAAACGAGGAACCTGCTTTTTTCTACGTGCCGTAGAAGTTTCGGGCAATCCAGGGGAACAGCAGGTCCCTCACTCCGTTCGGATGACAATTCAAAAAGAGCATAGCTAAAGGGAATGTGCACTCATTCATCAAGGTTACGAATATCCGGGTGCTCCGTATCTGGCGGTCTTGCCGCCAGATACGGAGCACCGGCATTCTTTTTTATAGACAAAGATGTCTGTACACGATTAGGATGATTCACCTATGAAAAAACTGGTTTTTGCCACCGCAGCATTCGCGTTCTGTGGCTTTGTTCTCGCTCAAACCGCCTCAGCGCCTCCCGTAAAGATGGGCCTTTGGGAGACGACCAGCGTTACAAAGATACAACTGAACCTTCCACCCGAAGTACTCCAGCAGCTACAGGGGAAAAACCTGCCCGGCATGGGGCCGACAACCGTCAAGACCCAGACGTGTATGACGGCTGAATCGTGGCGCGACAGCCTCACCAAGGCACAGCAACAGCAGAAGAACCAGGACTGCCAGGTGACGAACCTCAAGCAGGACTCGTCGAGCATGTCGGCAGACATCGTATGCACGGGGAAGGCCTCCGCTAAGGGCCACATGCAGTTTACCTTCCAGAGCCCGGAGAAGTGGCAGGGAACCATGCATATGGAGATGTCGGACGGGAAGAATCCCCAGCCGACCATCATGGACACAACCATGGAAAGCGTCTTCAAGGGCGCCGACTGCCAGGGCATCGCGCCGGGGCAGGGGAAGCTCGTTCGTTAGAGCATTATCCCAATGGCTGTGCCCTTTTGAATTGTCGTCCCGAACGGAGTGAGGGATCTACTTTTTTCCCGACTGCCACAAGTGTCCACGGCGCGGAGAAAAAGCAGGTTCCTCGTTTCACTCGGAATGACAATTCGAGAGTGTTACTTCTTTGCCGTACCCAGCTTCTTCTGCGCGTCGAGAAAGCGACGGACTCTGTCGAGCGTTCGAGCTTTGCCAAAGAGGATCATGCTGTCGAGCAGCGGCGGAGACATCGTGCTACCCGTGACGATCGCGCGCAGCAGCATGAAGTTCTCCTTGACCGACCAGGACTTCTCCTCGCCCAGCTTTCGCAGCGCGGCGTCGAGCGCGTCGTGGCTCCAGTCGGCGGCTTCAATCACGGCTAGCTGATCCTGCGCATAGGCCAGCGTCTCTTCGAGCGTGCGCTTCCTGGGAAGAAAGACCTCCGGCGACGGCGTCACGTCGTCGCTGAAGAAAAAGCCTGTGAGGTCTCCGAACTGGCCCAGGGTCTCGATCCTCGGCTGCATCAGCGCAGAGATGCCGCGCAGATACTCGTCGCCGAAGACCCGCTCGCGCACGGCGGCGAAGAAGGCCTCGGGCGTCATCGCGCGCAGATACTCGCCGTTGAGCCACTTCAGCTTGGCCAGGTCGAAGACCGGTCCGCCCACGCGGATGTCCGTGAAGACGAAGTGCTCGACCATCTCGTCGAGGGTGAATTTCTCGGTGCCGTTGTTGATGTCGGCGGGCATGCCGCCACCCATCAGGCCGAGGAAGTTGATCATCGCCTCGGGCAGATATCCCGCCTGCTGGTAGTAGATGAGCGAGACCGGATTCTTGCGCTTGGAGATCTTCGACTTGTCGATGTTGCGCAGCAGCGGCAT
>WQYS01000050.1 GCA_009781125.1 Acidobacteriaceae bacterium
AGTCCCAACTCTCCGCGAACGGTATTGTTGGCGCGGGGGATCGGGTTGCCATCCTTGTCCCGGCGGTCCAATCCTGCAAGACGCTCGTCGCGGAACTTGGCAATAATCTCTGGCGTCAATGCTGACAGCCAATACTTGCCTAGATGTTTGGATAGAACGACTGCATGTTGACGATCTCCAAGTTGAGACTGAGGCCGCTTGGTCGGCGTAACTTCGGCAATGTATCGCTTCAAAGCCTCGTCAATCGTAAGGCGTTGAGACCGAGCGCGGTCGATAAAGACGCCACGTACCATCTCGTCCTCTACATGTCGTGCCCAGTCTTCAGCGTCGCGTTTGGTGCGAAACGTTTTAATTGTGGTCGGCCATCCGATTTTTCGGATGACTGCTTTCCAAGTCTTAGAAGGCGTGTTTACGATGGTTGCCATAATAGCTCCGGTAATGAAAGTAAGCGGTTCAATGTTGTATCGAATTGGTTTAGGCGCAAATGCCTAGACCACAACGAAAACTACGATCCGCCGCTAACTCATAATGGGCTTCGTGGCTTTTTCAACAGATGCACAGAGTTCACAGAGCCTTCTCCTGCTAGTTATGTTTCTTTTGTTCTCCTGTTCTTAATTAAGCGGACCGGAGGTACGGTAATTTCGGACCGGAAGTACGGTAAATCACGGACCGGAGGTACGGGTTTCGCGGACCGGAAGTACGGTAGTCCATCATCATTTACACAGTCCTTCTGTGGAAATAACACAACCCTAACGTCCGAGAGTAGCGGCCCAGAGGTACGGTAGTTTGTGGCTCGGATGTGTGGAAGCGGCTATTTGCGGCTTACACGGCCCCTGGAAGGGTCGTCGGGCAAGAATGGACTGGTAGCCTTGGCGAACACTACGCCGTCGTCTGTGACCGTCATGCTGGCTCCTAGCCACAGCGCATGTAACAGCGCCGCTGTCTGCTCCATAGCTTGCTTGATCTTCCACGGACTCGACTCGCCGTACCAGAACTGCTCACTCAGCACGTCCCATCGAATCAGACTTGGTACGCTGGCGGCATAGGCTCGGACAAAAGCCCACAGTAGGAGTGCCCCTTTGCGCGGATTCTTTTTGGTAAGCCGCCAGAGCGGGCGGGGAATGGCAACGAGGTACTTCATCGCTTCTTGGAATAGAGGTTCGCTGATAGTGAAGCCATAGCGTTTGACAGCTAACGCCCGCTGGACTCCTAGCCTTTCAGAATCAACTGACTGGGGAAGATGCCAACTCTCAAGAAACGGAATGATCTTTCCGCGCTCGACGGTGACAGTCCCGCATTCAATCGTGATCGCCAGTCCAGACAGACGCTGGAAGCTCTCGCGCACCTTGCGGTAATTCTTTACTCCGTCGCTGGCCCCGACATCTCGAAGGTATTCGTAGATTGAGTTCCACGCTACTGTACGACTCGGTTCTTTGCCTGCCGCGATAGCACGGCGGCCCTCTTGCACGGCGCGGTCGATCAGCCAGTGCATGAATCGCATGTCCGCGCCGTAGGGCATGTCCGCATCCGGTCTGGCGCACGTATAAGTGACCCTCACCCATGCGTCCCCGAAGCGGGTCCGCTTCGTGATCTGTCGCTTTTCAGTCGGCCTGTACGGAAGCGGACAGTCTGCAAGTGCTCGCGCAATCAAAATCCACGCGGTATCGGTGCGCCCGTTGGCGTAGACGCTGGCGTTCTCCGCAATGGACGCAACGCGGTCAACGTAGCGCATTGCGCCAGTCTGTTTCTCGGCTCTGTGATTCCGGCCTGGTGGTGGTAACAGGCTGCGGATGGAGATTGGAAGTTCAATCTCCCCGATTCGGGTGAGCATACCGCAACAGCTAAAGGTTGTTCTTTGGCTGTAGTGGCAGGCGCGATAGTGCTATGCGTGACTCAACCCACTGGCTAATTTCAGAGTCGATCCATCCCACAGAACGCGCAGAGATGCGCACGGGGCTAGGAAATGTACCGCTTTTGATGTAGCAGTAAATCCGATGGGTAATCCCCCGGCTCTGCCGGGGAGACAGTCAGAGTTTGACAGATACGGGAGTCCACCTCGAAACTCCTTGACGTGAGCCGCCAAGCGCACGCACAAGGAGAATCGGATGGACGAATTCGAGAGTTTGAACCACTCGAAGTGGGAGTGCAAGTACCACGTAGTATTTATACCGAAGAACCGCAGGAAAGTTCTATATGGAAACCTGCGCAAGCACCTGGGAGAGTTATTTCACCATCTTGCGGGGCAGAAGGAATGCCGAATCGAGGAGGGGCATCTGTTGGCGGACCATGTGCATATGCTGATATCGATTCCGCCGAAGTACGCGGTAGCTCAGGTGGTGGGGTTCATCAAGGGGAAGAGCGCCATCCATTTGGCACGGGTGTATGGTGAGCGGAAACAGAACTATACGGGGCAACACTTCTGGGCACGGGGATATTTTGTATCGACGGTAGGCCGAGATGAAAAAGTCATACAGGAGTACATCCGCAACCAGGCAGAGGAAGATCACCGTCTGGATCAGATGAACCTGTGGAAGTGATCTGCCACCTTCAGGTGGCACAAACCAACTGGGGCCGCGTTAGCGCCCCCACATAGCCGCTTTGAGCGGCTCACACAGTAAAGCCCCCGGCTCTGCCGGGGGATATTTACTAGCGCTTCTCGATAAGCCGGTGCGGGCCTGTACCGATGGAAGACGGAGAATTTGTACGGACGACATGATCGTCTCCTTCATGCAAGAAGAGGAATGCGCAACGCGATATGCGCGGCGTTATGTCCGGGGCATTTCGGGGGTGGATCAAATCGGACGCCGGACGGCGTGAGGCGTACAAAGGAGGGACAGCGAACAATCTGAATCGGGTACGCCTATGGGAGTAAAGCTACTACATCAAATCCCAACTTGTCCATAAGCCTCTATCACAGTTTTATGGGTGAGCGGCATCTGAGTGCTAATACTAAGCACCTTGGCTCCGCGCTGGGCCTGTTCCAGATAGTCGGCCCAGTCCTGCATCAGCTTTGTGCGCTGTTCCAGATACTTCGCGTGATTGTATGCCGCGCTAACCGCATCCCGTGGCCCGTGAGCAAGCTGTACTTCGATGTGGTCGTGGTTATAGCCCTTCTCGTGAAGGATTGTAGATGCGATGCCACGAAAACCGTGTCCGGTCATACGGCCCTTGTAGCCCATCCGTTCCAGAGCCTTCAGGATCGTATTGTTGCTCATCGGCTTCTCCGGCTTACGGTCGCCGGGGAAGAGTAGTTCGTACTCGCCAGTAAGGTCGTGAAGCATCTCCAACACCTCTACAGCCTGCCTCGCCAACGGAACGATATGCGGCGCTCCCATCTTCATCCTCTCGGCGGGAATGTCCCATCGACGTTCCTCGAAATTGATCTCGCTCCAACGCGCCTGAATCAGTTCACTCGTGCGAACAAACGTCATTGCAATCAGTTTCAGCGCAAAACGGGTAACTGGGGTTCCACGATCAACCTCGATGGCGCGTAGAAGTTGCGGCAACTCACGAGCATCTACACGGGCATAATTCACATGACGGACAGACGGAAGAATATCGCTGGGTTTGATATCTGCAACTGGATTGCGTTTGGCGTATCCGTGGGCAACGGCATAGCGGAAGATTTGCCCGGTCATCCCAAGCATACGTTTCGGCATCTCCCGTTTATTGCCGCGTATCTGAATGGCTCTCGTCATCGCTACGATATCGGGCGCTTCGATCTCCATAATTGGCCGCGCTCCAAGAGTGGGCAAAATGTTAGCCTCCAGACGCCTCACGACATAACCGGCTGTGCGTTCGGTTTTGCCTTCCCGCCAGTGCTCCAGCCAGAGCCGGGCCACACTCTCAAATAAACCTTCCGTCTCAACCTGTTTAGCGGTCTTGTCTGCTTTGCGTTGGGCCATCGGATCGGTGCCAGAGGCCAGCAGTCGCCTCGCTGCAATATGCAACTCTCGCGCCTGTACCAGTGTGACAGCCGGATATGCTCCAAACGACATCAGCCTGGGCGCTCCCTGAAAACGATATTTCCAGCGCCAGAGTTTCCCGCCGGTGGGCTGAATCTGTAAATGCAGACCGTGACCATCGAATAGGGTATAGGGCTTGTCTTGTATTTTCGCCGTGCGCACTTTGGTATCAGTAAGGCCGTCCATCTAGTCCTCCGAGAGTGGTCTTTAGAGAATATACCCAAATCGAAAAATGCAATATACCCAAAGTATACCCATTTGAGGCTGGCTTACCTTGTTTTTCACTGGACACTCTTGGACGATAAAAACAATAAAACCCGCGTATTTAGCGGGTTATTGTGGACTTTATTGGATTGTGCTGGATGTCCTTGGATGAATCTTTGGCGTCCCCGAGGGGATTCGAACCCCTGTTATCGCCGTGAAAGGGCGGTGTCCTGGGCCGGGCTAGACGACGGGGACGCTTGCTCTGCGCGGCTGTGTGCTTACGCTCGCACCTTCCGCTTTCTAATCATCATCATAACTGGCGGCCCGGTTTCCTGCACCTGCGATACTGCTTGCCGCCGGTGCTTCAAACCCCTTAATCCGGCCCTGGTTCGCCGAGCGCTATCCTCGGTCCGGCAAGCAGGTTCTGCCGCCGATGAACTATGTGCGGCGTTATCAGCAATACCAACTCGCTGGTGTCCTTCGTGCCCGTCTTGCCCGCGGTTGCCGTCTGAAAGCCCGGCAGCTCGCCCAGTCCCGGAACTCCATTCACCGCCGCCGTCTCCGACTCGCTCAACGAGCTGGCCAGCATCGTCGTCTCGCCATCGTGAACCGTGATGCCCGATACAAACTCATGGTTGTTCAGAATCGGAATCCCGTTGATTCCCGTCCCGCCAATCGCCGTAATCTTCATATCGAGCTTCAGCACGATCCTTCCATCGGCATGCACTGCGGGCTTGGCCTTCAAGACCAGTCCCAGATCCTGATACTGAAACTGCGGTATCGAATAACTCGATTGCGCCATCAGGCTTGCCGCGCTGACCCCGTTGATCGTGTTGCCGCCCAGCAGCGACGCCAGTTGCGACGACTGCGCCGACGAAATTCCGTTTGAATAGCTGCCGGTCGTGATCGGATACTTCGTCCCTGCTTTGAAGGTCGCCTCCTGGCCGTCGCTGACGCGCAACTGAATATGGTCCAGCGCCCGCGTGTTGCCGGAGTTGAGCGAAAGCGTGAAGCTCGGAAATGGACTGGCCGTCAATCCGGCCATCGTAAGCCCGCCTCCTAAAAGACCAATTGTGCTGCTCAAAAGCGAGCTCGAGCTCTGCAACAAAGCGGCCGTAGCCGAGTTCGAGAGCATCGCTATAACAATCGCAATATCGCTCAAACCTGGAGGAATCAATCCTTGGGATATGGCCTGATTAATCGCAGCCTGATTGGCCTGCACAATCTGCCGTGCCTCATTGGCTACGCTGTAGATGCCTGTCTGCTGCGGAAGCTGTGCGCCTATGTCGCGCGTCCGCGTCCGGTCTACGGAGTAGAGCTTCAGATCCAGCAGAATCTCGTTGCCGTCATCCACCATGTCGGCCAGAGTCCGGTTGATGGCGTGCAGGGTCGGCTCGGGAGCCACGAAGACCAGCTCTCCGGCGCCGCCATACACAGCAACTTTCTTAATATCAAAGACGTTGTTGACGACATTTTTCAGATCGTTCAACTGCTCGGTGGTCAACTGCGGCGCGTAGATGGTCTCCTGCAGCAGCCGCTCAAAACGCTTGCGATTGTCGGCGGTATCCTGAACCACCAGAATGTGGGTGATGTCGATCGGAACGGCGAACAGACGCGCTATGCCTAACACAGCGGCAGAGGCCTGATTATAGGTAACGTCGTTTAACTCCAGAGTGATCTGCGTCGACTTCACCGAAGCATCGAAGACCGGCTTAATTCCATACGCAGAGACTACCCTGGACAAAACATCCCGCGCGTTTCCGCGATCGTGGAAGCTGTGCATCCCCGCGGTGGGAGTCAGTTTGATAGGACCGGCAATCATGGGGCTGGCGTCGAGTCCGGAGCTCTCCGTGCTCGCCGGCCCGATCTCGGATTGAAACGCCGGGGGTGTTGCTGCCTCCGCCGCCATGTGCTGCGCCACGAAGCTGTTCTCGGGGTCGAGCGCGTGGGCTTCCTTCAGCAGCTTATCCGCCTTGTCTGTCTGGCCCATCAGCCGCGCCTTGCCCGCCTCGTGGATCAGATCGCTGACGCGATGCTCGCGCGCCAGCGCCGCCGCCATGGCGTAATCGTTGTTGGTGGGGTCCAGCTCGGCGGCCTTCTCGAACGCTGCCTGCGCCTTGGCCAGTTCCCTGTGGTCCAGATACTTCGCTCCGGCCAGATAGCGCTCGTTAGCAGCCTCCTTCTGGCGCCGGGTCGGAGCCTTGGCAGGCGGCGGCGTTGGAGCGCTATCGGTCTGCGCCCTGGCGGCTATCGATGCAAAACCGGCCAGAACGAATACAAAAGCGAACGTTACCAACAAGACGCAGCGCTGGCGAGACAATCTTATCTGAAATTTTGAAGGAGCTTTTGCTTCTAGGTAGGCCAAGCCTTTAGGCTTGGCGATCTTGGAGCATGAAACAAAAGGGCCTTTAGGCCCTGAGGTATGCATTCTTTCTGACAGATAAGAGAGCATACCCCAGGGAGAGTCAAGCCTAAAGGCTCGACCTACCAGCCCTATTCTGTGGCATGGATTGAAAATGCCAAGCCTAAAGGCTTGGCCTACCCAGAAGCAAAAACCAAAATTGCGATTGCCCTGGCCGGGTTGGAGTTTCCATGGCATAACTACTTGACCGCCAAACGGAGCGTTCGTTAGCGGAATCAGCGGATTCCTGCAATGTTTTGAAGGCTATAGACGCGGGGACGCTCGCTGGCTACCGGACGGCGGAGTCCGTTGCGAATCTGAACCGTATCCAGGTCGAGCTCGGCCAGGGTGCGGCTTAGCGTGTTGCGGTGCATTCCCAGGGCTTCAGCGGCCTTGCACTGATTGCCCCGGTGGTGCGCCAGCACCTCCAGAATGAAGCGCCTCTTGAACTGACGAACGGCGTCGGCATAGGAAACTCCAGCACTATGCATCTGTACGACCAGGGCATCTAACTCGCGCTTCAAGGGCTTGCTCCTTCTCTTCCGTCTCTGCTTTTGTTCTCGTTCGATTCTCTCTTTAACTGCCCGGCTTGATCCAACTGGGTGGAGTGTGCTTGAGCTCTTCGGCACCCTTCCGGATCAACGACTGAAAATCGTGCGGTACAACGAAGGATACAGCATGTGCGCCCCGAAGAAAATAGGATGCGAGCCGGGATTTCTGAACCCAGCCGCTTGAGGGCATAAATGCGGCGATGGTCATCATGATCGCCACCCCCAGCAGACAACCTCGAATCAGGCCGAATCCGGCTCCTCCGAGGCGGTCGAGGAAGCCCAGTCCGATGGCGCTGGCCGTCTTCCGTAAAATTTTTCCCAGAATGGCCGAGAGCACCATCACGCCGACGGCCACGACTAGAAAGGCGGCTACGTTGGCCAGCTCACCCATCGCGAAGATGCGGTTGATCCAGACAGCGGCGGGCGCGTAGTACCAGCTTGCCAGCAGGATTCCGGCCACCAGGCCGCCGAGCGCGAACAGCTCCCGGATCAGGCCGCGCCGGAAGGCTCCGGCGGTCGAGACCGCAAGCACCGCGATCAGCAGCCAGTCGAAGCCGTTCAGGCTGGTCATAGAGCTTGCCCCAAAATTCTTGCACCGTCATCCTGAACGAAGTGAAGAACCCCCGTATTTAGTGCGGCACAATTTCCAAGGTGAGGGCTGCCGACGGGATTCGTTGTCGCCACGAGCAAAATGCGGGGGTTCTTCGCTTCGCTCAGAATGACGACTTCAAACATGGGGCGGTCAACCCGGTTTGTGGATAAGTTCATAGAAGCTCGTGGCCTGTAACCAGCCGGTAGGCTTCGAGATATTTTCCGCGCGTGCGCTCGACGACCTCGTCGGGCAGCCCCGGCGCGGGGGCCTGCTTGTTCCAGCGGATCGACTCCAGATAGTCGCGCACGTACTGCTTGTCGAAGGAAGGCTGCGGTCCTCCGGCGGCGTAGCCCTCGCGGGGCCAGTAGCGCGAGCTGTCGGGCGTAAGCACCTCGTCGGCCAGAATGATCTCGCCGTCGATCTCACCGAACTCGAACTTGGTGTCGGCCAGGATCAGCCCCTTGCTCTCGGCGTGTCGCGATGCCTTGGTGAAGATTGCCAGCGTCAGGTCGCGCAACTTTGCCGCATTGCTGGCTCCGACGGTCGCTTCCATGGTGGCGAAGGAGATGTTCTCGTCATGGCCACCGTCCTGAATCTTTGCTGCCGGGGTGAAGATCAGCTCCGGCAGGCGTTCGGACTCGCGCAGTCCCGCGGGCAGGCGGATGCCGCACACCGAGCCGGTTGCCTGGTAGTCCTTCCAGCCGGAGCCAACCAGATACGCGCGCACGACGCACTCGATGGGGAACATCTTCGCCCGCTTGACGATCATGCTGCGCCCCTCCAACTGCGCCAGAAACGGCTTCAGAGAGGCCGGATACTGCGCCGTGTCGGCGGTGACCAGGTGGTTGCGGACCGTGTCCTTCAGCAGGTCGAACCAGAACAGCGAGAGCTGCGTGAGCACGCGGCCCTTGTCGGGAATGCCGCTGGCGAGCACGAGGTCGAAGGCAGAGATGCGGTCCGAGGCGACGAAGAGCAAATGCTGGTCGTCGAGCGCGTAGATGTCCCGCACCTTGCCGCGCGCCAAAAGAGAAAACGAGGAGCCGAGGTCTGTTTGAAGAAGTGGTGTCTGCATTACTTTGACGGTAACACCTTCCGGCTCTTCTGAAAGGAATATTTCCTTCTGGACTGGCCGTGAACGCCCGCCTGCATTCCTACGGACGCGCCACCAAGGGCCTGGGCCATGCAATCTGAACCTTCCGGTGAGTCATGACGCAATCACGGAGATACAGATTGATAAGACTCTGATAAGGGACGCCGGCCTCCTGGGCCATGGTCTTGAAATATTCAACTACGTCCTCGGAAAGACGCATGGAAACAGGCTTCTTCAACTTGGCGGCGTAAGGGTTCTTTCGCGACTTCATTTTGGAAAAATCATATTCAGCTTTCATGGGCTAACCTCGAACGTAATAACAAGTTTCGGTTGGGGTGGCTTTCCTGGCTGAGATGATCCGGACAACATCTCCATCTTCCCGTTCGCAGTGGCAAACGATGAGCAGATTGGCTTGACTGCTCATGCCGAGCAGGATGAACCGGTCTTCCTGTTCCGAATATGTCTCGTCAAAAAACTGAACGGCAAATTCGTCGTAAAAGACGGTTTCCGCCTCCTCAAAAGAGATGCCATGTTTCTTGAGGTTGGCATCTGCCTTTTTCGGGTTCCACGCAAATCTCATCTATACATTGTATGGATAAAGGCAGAAAAAAAACTATTCCGGCAGCGAGAATGACGTCCCGTTGTTCCTGTCATCGTAACCGCAGCAGAAAACCCACATCTGGCAGTACTATTGCCAGATGTGGGCGCCCAAAGTATCAATTGCAAGGGTAGCGCTAGAAGCTGAACCTCGCCTGCAAATTGATGACGCGCGCGGCCAGCGCTCCGCTCGACACGCCGATATTCGAGCTCTCGATGTTGTTGGAGATGCTGCTGCCGCCCATCAGATTGGTCTGGTTGAAGAGGTTGAAGAAGTCGGCGCGAATCTCCAGGTTGGTGTGCTCGCCGAGGACCGGCAGCCTGGGTACGCCGAAGGCCTTGGCCAACGAGGCGTCGAGGTCTCTGTAGCCGGGGCCGGTAAAGGAGTTGCGCGCGATGCCCGGCGTCGGAAAGATGCCGCTGTTGTCGCCGCCAGGGCCGGTTGGCGGAGGCGTGAAGTAGGCCAGCCCGCCCAGCGGGAAGTTGCTGTTGGCCGCCGACTGAAAGGCGCGGTTGCTGGTATTGCGGCCTGCTCCGCCTTTGTAGGCCGCCGGGCGGACCGTCCCGTAGCCGCTGCCCGAGTAGTAGAAGTCGCTGGAGTTGAACTGCGGAGTCCACGGGAACCCGCCGTGAACGTTCCAGATGCCGCTGAGGGACCATCCGCCTACGACCTTCTCCATCCAGTTATTGCTGTGGAAGAAGACCGGCTGCCAGAGTCCGTAGAGCTTGAACGCCTTGCCGAAGTTGAAGTCGCTGCGTCCGCGCGCGAGGACGGGGTTCCACGGATAGGGATCCATCTCATACGGACCTGAGCCGTCGTCCATGCTCTTCGACCAGGTGAAGTCGGCGTTGACGGAAAGGTTGTTGGCCCAGCTCCGGCGCACGCTGATGAGCATGGCGTTGTAGTTGGACGCGCTGATGTTGCTGTAGTGGTTCACGTAAGAGATCAGAGGATTGAAGGCAAGCCCCTGAAACAGTCCCGGCACGTAGAGGTTCTCCTGGCCGAGCAGGTGGTGCGCTGAGCTGCCCTGGTATCCGATGGTTCCCACGAAGTGGTAGCCCATGTCCACCTGCGTATCCAGTGAGTAATGGTGAACATACGCGGTCGGCATATTCTGCGGGAAGGAGAAGACGCGGATGGCTCCGGCAGTAGTGGGAAGGTTGTTGCTGTTGAAGGGGCTGATGGTGTTGGGATTGGGCGGGAACCCGAACAGCGTGTGCACGTCGGTGGGAACCTGGTAGACGATGTTGGGGTTGATGTCCGCCGGGCTGCCGCTGCTGTAGAAGGGCGAGATGGCCGCGCCGGGGTTGCTGTAGACGTTGCTGGTGATGGCGATCTCTGCCTGGTTGTAGTTCAGGCCGTAGCCGCCGCGCACGACCACGCGGTTCTTGAAGGGGGCCGGACTCCAGGCAAAGCCGAACTGCGGCCCGAAGTTCCACCTCTGCGCGTTCCAGAAGCTGCCGCCGCGCTGAATGCGGAGGTCAGTAAACTGCGCCGCGCCCGCGCCGAAGCGAACGATGTTGAGGTTGTTTTGCTTGGCTGAGAGCGGCCCGAAGTAGGAGTAGCGCAGTCCGATGTTGAGCGTGAGGTCGGGACGCACCTTCCAGTCGTCCTGCACGAAGAATCCCCAGATGTTCTGGCGGTTGTCCTGGCGATTGGCCGTCGGCGTTCCGGTGAGCGGGTTGAACTGGCCGCCCTCGCTGTGCGGAGCGTCGTTCAGGAAGGCCCACAGGTTATAGAAGTTGTAGTTGGGCCGCGCCGCGTAGGTCTGCTCGTTGAGGTAGTAGAGCCGGGTCAGCTCGCCGCCAAAGCGTATGGCGTGGGTGCGGATGATCTTGGTGGCCACGTCCTTGTAGCTGTAGGTCCACTGGTTGAAGACGCTGGGCCCGGCGAAGCCGAAGTTCGAGAGCGTAATGCTGCCGGTCTGGTCGATGTTGACCTG
>WQYS01000051.1 GCA_009781125.1 Acidobacteriaceae bacterium
GCGCAGACGGTAAACAGCGCGGTCTGGCGATGGCGCTGGCGGGCAACGGACGCTGGGCCTATCTCGATCCGAAGCTGGGCGCGATGCACGCCGTAGCCGAAGCCGCGCGCAAGGTCGCTTGTACTGGCGCGACTCCAGTAGCAGCGACGAACTGCCTGAACTTCGGCAATCCAGAGAAGCCGGAGATTATGGCGCAGTTCTCAGCGGCGATTGATGGTCTTGCTGAGGCTTGCACTGCCTTGGGAACCCCGATTACCGGCGGCAACGTCTCGCTCTATAACGAAACCAAGGGTGAGGGGATTTACCCAACTCCGGTGCTTGGAGTGGTAGGGATCATTGATGATGTGTCCAAGGCCGTGCCAGCGCATTTCCAAAACGAGGACGATCTGATAGCGGTCTTTTCTCCTTATTGCGCGCAATGGGACGAGGAAAATGATACATACACGTATGAAGGAAGTTTCGGATCATCTGCGTATGCTCAAGTTGTCCTCGGGCAATTCTGGGGTGCTCCTCCAGGAATTGCGGTTGAGCATGATCGCAAGGCAAATGAAGTGATAGCCGAACTGGCGAAGCTCGGATTGTTGAGTTCGGCAAGTGATATCTCAGACGGTGGCCTTGCAGTTGCAGTCGTGAAGGCCTCGCTTCCAAAGAACATGGGTGTTCGTATTAATGATCTCGACCACGGCTCGTCGATGGTAACGAGTTTATTCGGTGAATGGGCGTGCAGTTTCTTGGTATCTTTTCCCCGAGGATCACTTGAACAAATTCAGGACTTTTGGAAACAACGTAGATTGGGTGGTCTACGCGTTATCGGCCATACCGGAGGAACGCAGATCGAGATCAGTTGCCGCGGAGATAAGTTGATCTCTGGCGACATTCAAGATTTCAAAAAAGCATATATGGGTACGCTTGAATCACAACTCGTAGCGGAGGTGGTGACAGCATGAGCTTTGTTCAGAGCAGCGACGCGTTTCGAGCCGGAGAAGAGTTGCTGGACGACGAAACACCCTTTGACAAGCTGCGCGAAGAGTGCGGCGTCATGGCGATTTACAACCATTCCGACGCGGCGCGGCTGACCTACTGGGGGCTGTATTCGCTGCAACATCGCGGGCAGGAGTCGGCTGGCATCGCCTCTGCCGATGGACACACCGTCAACGACATCAAGGGCATGGGCCTGGTCGCAGAGATATTTACTGACGACGTGCTGTTCCGCTTGCCGGGACACATGGCCATCGGGCACACGCGCTACTCCACCACTGGCGACTCGGCGTTGCTGAACGCGCAGCCCATCGCCGTGGAATCGACCAAAGGTCTGATCTCCATTGCGCATAATGGCAACCTCATCAATCTAGGCAACACCAAAGCCCGGCTGGAGCGCGATGGTGCCATCTTCCAGACCACCTCCGACTCGGAGGTCATCGTGCAGCTCATCGCGCACTCGAAGCAGGCTGCGCTGGTCGATTGCATGGCCGAGGGTCTGGCCCAGGTCGAGGGAGCCTTCTCCATTGTGATGTTGACGCGCAACCGCATCTTTGCCGCGCGCGATCCGCACGGGCTGCGTCCGCTTTCGATGGGGCGCATCCAGGGCGTCGACGGCGCGCCCGACACGATTGTCTTCGCGTCGGAGACCTGCGCCTTCGACCTGCTTCATGCCAAATATGAGCGCGACGTAAAACCCGGCGAGCTGGTCATGGTCTCGGAAGAGGGCGTGACCTCGCGCTTCTTCAATACCACAACGCCCCAGGCAAGCTGCATCTTCGAGCATGTCTACTTCGCGCGGCCCGACTCGCGCATCTTCGGGCGCTGGGTACAGAAGAGCCGCGAAGAGATGGGCCGCCAGCTCTCGCGCGAGGCCCCTGTCGCGGCGGATCTTGTTGTCCCCGTGCCCGACTCGGGTGTGACCGCGGCGCTGGGCTACGCCGCTGAATCGGGAATCCCGTTTAACCTGGGACTGATCCGCAATCACTACGTGGGCCGCACCTTCATCCAGCCCGAGCAGCGCGTGCGCGACTTCGGCGTCCGCATGAAGCTGAATCCGGTGCGCTCGCTGCTCGAAGGCAAGCGCGTCATCCTCATCGACGACTCGATTGTCCGTGGCACCACCTCGCGCAAGATCGTGCGCATGGTGCGCGCCGCCGGAGCTACCGAGGTGCATATGCGCATCTCGTGTCCGCCGACCATCTCGCCCTGCTACTACGGAATCGACACGCCAGACAAGAAAGACCTGATCGCCGCCAACCACACCATCGATGAGATCCGGCAGTTTATTGAAGCCGATTCGCTGGCCTATCTTTCGCTGGTGGGGCTGACGCACGCCTGCACCACTGGAGAACCCATCGACGGACTGGCTCCGGCCAGCTTCTGCACGGCCTGTTACACAGGGGATTACCCGACCCAGGTTGTCGATGTTAGCGAAATACTGCCTGCGGCTGCGGCTATATAAAATTTTTCTGAAAAAGTATCTACATATGCGCTCCGTGCTCAGTAGATGCCGTGGTGGTTACCGTTCCTAAGCTGCCGGGCAGTTTTCGGGATGTCTTGGGCACGGCGGCGACACGGGTTCGCTTCAGCGGCAGATACAGTACGCGCAGCAGCTTCCATAACCGTCCTACGCTGAACTGCACACCCTGATCTGCAAGCAAGGCTTGCCTTAGCTGGGTCAGGGTCAAGTCAGGGTTGCGGGTAACCTGTTCGCGCAGATAAGAGGCGACCTCGTCCGTCATGCGGCCGCGCGGCCCAGGCTTATGGCGCACACGCTCGGCCTGTCCGGTTAGTCTACGCTGTCGGACTACCTTCTGAGCCCACCCGTAGCTTACGGCAAACCGTTGTGCAATCGTTAGTAACCCATCATCGCCGCGATCATAGGCCAGCAAGAGCTTTCTGCGCAGGTCGTCATCGTATGCTCTAGCCATTCCAACACCATCATAAATAAAAATATTGTAGAAAAATCTACTGAATTACAAGTAGAAATTATACACACGTAGTAACTTGCAAGCGCAAATATGGTATCTTTCCCGTTAATTCTCAGGAAAAGTATTCGTAACCAGACGGGGTGAAATTATTGGAACTTAAATAATCAATAACGGTTACTTGGTGTTGTTATTTGCAATTTACACAGTAGAGCTGTGTGATTCGATAACTCTGGCAAGTACGCGAGGCATGTTCCGGTCAGGCTTCCATGCGCCGGTTCGATTGAGCCATCCATCCCAGAGTCCTGCAAGGATAGCACGGCGTAGAACCTCTTTGTCCCTGTTCTTTCTAAGAAAACCTAATTGTGTCCGATAAGCCCACCATAGAGTGTGCAGTTTCTTGCGCCGGGAAGAGTGCTTTTTCCAGAATAGAATTTCGTTGCGCGCCATGTAGTACCAGTAGTAAGGCTTGGCTATACGGCTCTCGGGGTGATCCGTGGCATGATATATCTTCGACTCGAAATCAATTACGTTGCGGTAACCGGCCTTGAGCGCGCGCAGGCTCAGATCGGTGTCTTCCCAATAAGCGAAGAGATTCGGATCGAAACCTCCGATCCTGCGAAGTGCCGCGACTCGGACGAGCAGTGCAGTACCAAGGAGTACAATCTGGTCCGGATACTTTAAAGACCACTCCATTGCTGTACCAATCTGTTTATTAAGTGTATAAGCGGGAACTTCAGGGTTGAACCTTCCTCCTGCATTCTGAAGCTCGAGGGGATTTTGTAAAGACGCAATGAGAGGAGATACAAGAGCAATGGAAGAGTCGGCCTCGGCGCGACGGACCAGAGAAGAAAGCGTTCCGGGTTCCGTAACCGCATCGCTGTTCAGGAGCCATACATAGCCGGCATTCATTCGCAGAGCGAGGTCGATTCCCAGGTTGCAGCCCCCGGCGTATCCCAGGTTCACCTCGGAACGAATCAACTCGGTATGCTCATCTGCGAGTTTGCCAATAGCCTGGAACGATTCGGGTTTGCTTCCGTTATCGATAAGGACAATTCGATAGGATGGGTAGTCCAGCTTTCGGACAGAAGCTACTGCTGCGGCTGTTTCTTCGTGCGAATTCCAGTTAAGAATTACAATGATGACTAGCGGATGCACAAAACTATAATAAGTTTGCAATGTTCTAGTATCCTGAATGATAAACGTTATAATTCTATAATTTGTTATTAGATGCACAAAAGAGAATAGATGTTGCTTTTGTGGATACAAAAAGGAGCGCTAATGAAGTTAGCCATATTCTATCGAACCCTGTTACGCATAGCCAGGCCTCTTCTGATTGTAAATTGCGTTACTTCACAATATGCCGCGGCTTCGAGTAATGGATCCTCAAATGGAGCAGCGGGTATGCACCAATGGTTTATACGTCCTGATGGAGGTGACCGGAAACAGTGTACGGGTGAAGTGGATGCTCCCTACCATGGCAAGGGAACGATGCAACCCTGTGCATTCAGGCATCCTTATTATTTATTTACCAACGATGAATACAACAATAAACACTGGGTGGTCGAGGGCGGCGACACGATTCTGATTCATGGCGGCCCGTATCGCATGGGATATAAAGGGCCCGCTGCGCGCGACTACTGGGGAAGCTGTCCTGGCGATCCTTTCGGTTGCACTATGCCTCCGATTCCGTCGGGTACGCCTGGCCATCCGACTCGACTGCTGGGCGAAGATCACGGAGCCTGTAAGCAGAAGACCCAGTTGTATGGAGGTTATGGGCTGGGAACAGTAATTAATCTGGCAGGTGCGAAGAATGTGGAGATTGAGTGTCTTGAACTAACAGATCACACGCAATGTACGCGCGTCGGAGCCGGATATCCCGCATCGGAAGGATGTAACTCATCGTTTCCGCTCGATGATTACTCTAGTGTGGGAATTGGGACGAATACTGAAACCGCTAATATTACTTTGCGCGATCTGTATATTCATGGATTTACCTCTCGGGGAATTATTGGAGCTATTGGCGGCGAGATTGATGTTGAGCGCGTAAGGATCGCTTTCAATGGAGCCGCCGGTTGGGACTTTGATGATGGCAAAGGAACAAAGAGCAGTCCGAGTGCATGGGTGAAGGCCTCCTACTTGACCGTCGAATGGAATGGTTGCAATGAGGAGTATCCCATACGCCATGAAGTTCCGGCGCATAACTGTTTCGATCAAGACCATGGCGGTTACGGCGATGGAATTGGCACGCCGGATACGACGCTGAACTTCACTTGCAACCATTGCATTATCCGCTACAACACGCAGGATGGATTCGATCTTCTGCATGCCAGTGGCAGTACGATTGCAATCTCGAACTCGATGGCTTACGGAAATATGGGGCAGCAATGGAAGATAGGAGCTATGCGTGAAGTTCGCTTCCAAAACAACCTTACCGTCAATAACTGTAAGAGGCTATCCGCGCCGGTAAAGGACGCTCCTGCGGACTACAACCGCTATCTTTCTCTGTTTTGCAGAGCTGGTGGCGATGGTATTACTTTTGTTGTAACCGATGGGGGAAAGTATATATTCCAGAGTAATAGCTTTGCAGGGTATGGAGCTACAAGCTATGACATCCAGTGCAGCGGGACCTGCTCAACTGCAAGTATTATTTTCCAGAACAATCTCAATATAGGAATTAAGAGTCCCTACGACGGCAGGCCTCCAGGAATTTTCTACTTAGGAGAAAATGTTCCACGTGGAACATTATTAGAGAATCATAATATTTATTACAATATGCGCACCTGCCCCGTGGGACATGCAGAGCGCTGTGTTGATCCTAAAATTGCATATCTCCCTCAATGGAAAGGCGAAGAAAGTCTTGACGGCATCGATTTTCATCTAACCAGCGAAAGTCCAGCGCGAGGCGCGGGAGTATCGGTTGGTATAGATACCGATCACGACGGCATGTTGCGGTCAGGTAGTTCTGTAGATATTGGAGCTTTTCAGTATCGCCATTGACATATGGGTTTAGAGCGGGTTGATCTTCAGTTACTATGTTCGGTACGCCCTGAAGATCGACCCGCGCAGCCTGTAAAAAGACCGGACCAGCGCTGGCATCGTCCGCAATGAAGTGATAAGTGCCGTTAGTTTTGCCGTCTTATAAAAAAGGTTTGCTTGCTGGAAATGAGTAACTGCCTCTGGGATACGATGCTCGTTGAGGGCGATCTTTCCTCGAAGAATCTCAAGCTCGGCTGTTCTTTTTGCTCTGGTTGCCAGTACCTGTTTGTATTCCGGCGCATCGGGCGGCCAGAGCGCGAGAGACTTGTCCAATACGTGAAGCCCGGATTCAGACATGCGCGCTCTGCTTGCCGACAGGCTGGCGCCGTGTTTCCGGTAGTGAACCAGAACCTTGCGGTGATAACCGATGCGGTGGCCAGAGGCGGCGAAGCGTATCCAGCAGTCGAAGTCCTCGCTCGTGCGCAGGGATTCATCATAAAGCACGGATGCGAGTGCCGCTCGGCGCGCCGTGATGGATGTGAAGACATGGCAGCGCCGCATAAGGATGGCTATGGCGGTCGCTTCTCCTTCGGAGGCACAGAGATTCATATATTCGGTGCCGTCGTGGATGGAATCTCCGAAGAATTTTGCGTTGCAGTAGACCAGATCGTATTCAGGATGGTCGTGGAGGAACTTTGTCTGTACCTCCAGATAGTTCGGAAGCCAGATGTCGTCAGCGTCCAGAAAGGCAACCAGATCGCTGGCTGCGGCTTTAAGTCCAGTGTTGCGAGCTGCGCTAGGGCCGCGATTTTCCTGCTGGATATAGACAATTCGCGAACAGTACGCCGCCAGTATCTTCTCCAGTGCAGGCGTGTCGGGCGAGCCGTCGTTGACGACGATTACCTCGAAGTTTTTGTAAGTCTGTGCAAAGACGGAGTCGAGCGTTTCCTTAATGAAAGGCGCAGCATTATAGGCCGGAATAATTACGCTCACGCGCGCGGATTCGTGGATAGCATCTTCCTGGTTCAAAGTTATAATTAGTCTCCTCGACATGGCTGCCGTCGCGTATATTTATATATAGTAGAGCTTTGTTAATACCGTCTTACTTTTACATTATTCGATAGCATATCTATGAGTACCATTACGGAACAAACACTGCCTCACCTATACCTTCTATATCACGAACTGCGGCTGGAACGCAGCAGCTATTCGTATGTGCTTGAGGCCGATACGTTTGAGAGGCAGATGGAATTGCTTGCCCGCATTCGCCAATCGAAGGGTAAGACGCTTTGGCCTGAGGTTACCTTCGATGATGGCCACGTCTCTAACCTTGAGATTGCGTTGCCGATACTTCAGAAGTATAGGATGGAGGCGCGCTTCTTTGTCACGGCGGGTTGGACGGAGTCAAAGCCTGGGTACATGAGCTGGGCGAATCTGCGCTGCTTGCTCGGTGCGGGGCAGCAGATCGGCGCGCATGGATGGAGCCATACGTTGCTGACGCATTGCCATGAGGATGAACTGCGGCGTGAACTCGACGGCACGCGCAAGACGCTCGAAGACCGGCTGGGCGTGGCTGTGGATACGATGTCTCTTCCCGGCGGGCGTTATAACCAGCGCGTGCTCACGGCCTGCCGCGATGCGGGTTATATGCAGATTTATACCTCCGTGCCTAGAGCGGAGGCTCTCCCGTTGAGAGAGATGGTTGGCAGGCTGAACGTGCTTCAGAGCATGGGGCTGGAGTGGATGGAGGGCCTTTTTGCAGGCAGGAACAGTCTGGCCGGTCTCGAACGCCGGTATCGCAGAAAGGACGCCGTGAAGAGCGTGCTGGGCGACAGACTGTACGAGAAGATATGGGCAATCCTGAACCGAAAAGAAGCGGAGGCCGAATGAAGATTTTCCACGTTATCAGCAGCGGAGGAATGTATGGCGCTGAGGCTGTGATTCTGAATCTGTCGCACGCCTTGAATGAGCGTTCGCACCAAAGTGTGGTGGGAGTTTTTGCAAACTCGTCGAAGCTAAATTTGTCTCTTCATCATAGAGCGAAGAGCGAAGGCCTGGAATCGCATGCGATCCCTTGTATGGGACGGCTGGACCGGTCGGCGATTGCGGGCGTGCGGGAGCTGGCGCTCAGCACCGGCGCGGATATTGTTCACGCCCACGGCTTCAAGGCGGATATCTATGCCTGGTGCGCGCTGCGGCGCTCGGCTGTGCCGCTTGTCTCCACGTGTCACACCTGGTATGACCTGGACCCGGTTGTCTCGTTCTATGGCAAAGTTGACCGGCTCATTCTGCGGAGGTATGACGCAGTGGTTGCTGTCTCCGATGTGGCGAAAGAGAGGCTGCTGAGCGCCGGTGTTGACGGCAGGAAAGTCCGGATCATCAGGAACGGTATCGATCCTCGTCCATTTGCGAGCGCAAGACCTTCGCTTCGCAAGGGCGCTCGCGGTGAAGGCGACCCGGTGGTTGGATTCGCCGGGCGCTTGTCGCAGGAAAAAGGCTGCGATCTTTTCGTTCGCGCTGCTGTGCGTGTGCTGGCGTCGGTACCGAATGCTAAGTTCATCATGGCTGGCGATGGCCCGGAACGGGAAGCGCTGGAACGGCTGATAGATCATTTGGGAGCTCGCGGGAGTGTCTCTCTGGTGGGACGCCGTGATGACATGCCGAGCGTCTATGCGTCCTTCGATATTGCAGTCTTGCCGTCGCGGGACGAGGGCCTGCCGATAGCGGTTCTGGAGGGCATGGCCAGCGGGTTGCCCTGGGTGGCGGCTGCGGTGAGCGAGGTGCCGAAGATCATCACGGACGGCGAGTCCGGGCTGCTGGTTCCTGCTGAAGATGTGGAGGCGCTCGCGGCAAAGATTGTTGCGCTCCTCAACAATGCAGAGGAGAGATGCCGCCTGGGAGAAGGCGCGCGCAGGCGGGTTGAAAAGGAGTTCTCTGTAGATCGCATGGTGTCGGAATATCTGGATGTTTACCAGCAGGTTCTCGATAACAAAAATAAGGTGGTGAATTAGATTTGAAATCTACAGGCAGCATCGGCAGGAGAAAAGCAGATTCCTCCGCTTCGCTGCGGAATGACAATGTGGAACGGCTGCGGAGTGACAAGCAGAGGGGCTACCGCGTAATGACAAGCCGGAAAGTTTTCATGATGGACCTGTGGGCGACGGTTCCTTATTACACGGCTTACCTGTCGAGAGCTTTGCTGGCGGAAGGCGTGAATCTTACGGTTGGCTCTATCACTTACTATCTTGATGCGAAGTGCTTCACCAGTCGCGGCATTCAGAACGATCCTGGCCTGCTGGATGTCGTGGGCCGGTTCCGGATGCCGAAGCTGCCGCGCCGGGTCTTGAAGCTGGCCGAGGCGATGCTGAACCTGTCGGCGCTGTGGGTGCGGTTCCTGTTTTCGCCACCGGACGTGGTGCATGTGCAGTACCTGCCTATGCTGCGGTGGAAGGTTCCGCTGGACTGGTGGTTTCTGCGATTCTGCCAGCGGCGTGGGGCTGCCGTTGTTCTCACCGTGCACGATCTGCTTCCGCACGATACGGCGGAGAGATACAGGCAAATTTTCATGCGTCTGTATGGCGTGGTTGATGGGCTGATTTGTCACTCCGAACACATCAGGATGCGGCTTATGGAGGAGTTCCAGGTTCCTGAGAAAAAGATCAGAGTGATTCCGCACGGTCCTTTCTTCTACGATCTTGAGAACTCCAACTCGTCACAGAGAGCATTGGAAGATGCATCTGGCAAGCTGCTGGTGCTATGGCAGGGAATTATCTTTCCTTATAAAGGGATCGATCTTTTGCTGGATGCATGGCAGTTGGTTGAGGCTGCGGCGCCGGATGCTCTGCTGGTCATAGCAGGCACGGGTGCGCCGGAGCTGCTCGACGCGATTCGCTGCCAGGTGGAGCGGCTTGGCTTGAAGCAGGTGCGGCTGCGTTTTCAATTTATCTCCACCGAAGAGCTGGTTGCGCTTTATCGCGCGGCGGATGTTGTGGTCTATCCGTACCGCGCCATCACCACCAGCGGTGCTCTGGCGACGGGGCTGGCGCTGGGAAGATGTATCGTCGCCAGCGATCTTCCGGTCTTTCGTGAACTGCTGACGAACGGCGAAAATGCGCTGCTGGTCGATCCGCAGAACAGGGAGTGTCTCTCTTCTGCCTTGATTCGGCTGCTTGGCGACTCCGGCCTGCGGGAACGGCTTCAATCCAATACGAAAAACATGAACTTTGGCGATGAGTCCTGGCGTTCCATTGCGAAAAGCACGCTCGAAGCCTACGCGGACTTTGCCACGTAAAATAACTCAGAAGGAGACGCGATAGCGACTATGCCGCAGACTGAAACATCTCTCTACGATGCCAACGCCTTTGCTACTCAGGCTCTGTCCTCTCCCGAGCGGTTCGCCGCCGTCATCGACCACACGCTATTGAAGCCCGACGCCACGCGGACGCATGTGGTCCAGATGTGTCAGGAAGCGGCCACGCACCGCTTCGCCTGTGCGATGGTCAATCCAGTGTGGGTTGCGCTGGCGGTGTCCGAGCTGGCGGGCACGGGAGTCCGCGTCGGTGCTACCATCGGTTTTCCGCTGGGAGCGACGCTGGCTGAGTCCAAGCAGGACGAGGCGGCGCGCGTGCTCAGGCTGGGTGCGCAGGATGTGGATATGGTGCTCAACGTGGGGCTGCTGAAGTCCGGATCGTCCGGCGCGGTGGAGGACTACGAGCTGGTCCGGCAGGACATTCGCGGTGTGGCCGAGCTGGCGCACGGCGCGGGTGCTATCGTGAAGGTCATCCTGGAAACCTGCCTGCTCAGCTTCGAGGAGAAGCTGCGGGCCTGCGATCTGGCCCTGAGCGCCGGGGCCGACTTCCTGAAGACCAGCACCGGCTTTTCCACCGGCGGAGCCACCGTGGACGACGTCTCGCTGCTGCGCGAGATGGCCGGCAACCGCGCCGGAGTGAAGGCATCAGGCGGCATCCGCACCCTGGCCGACGCCGAGGCGATGCTGCGCGCCGGAGCCAGCCGCATCGGAGCCAGCGCCAGCGTGAAGATTCTGGCAGAATTGTCGTGAATTCAGATATGTAGCCCTAGACAACAAAGACCGTTTCGGATAACTTTCGAATTACCGGGATGGTTATTTGTTCAAATTCTGCAAAAATATCAGCGTAATCGCGATTGTCGCCGGGATTACCTTGATTGTCGGCTTCCTGCTGATGATTTCATGGATCGCCGGGCAGCGTGATTTTTCAGTGCTGCGTTATGTCCCGGCCCTGGTGTCGTACGGGCTTTTTTGCGTGGCGGTTATCAGGGCCGTCACGCCGATAGAGGATATGTGGCACATCAGGCGGACGGAAATCGACACAGAGTCGCCGGGCTTCGTGTACCTGATGCTTGTCGTGTTTTCCGTTGCCGTAAACCTGTTTCTTATTGCTCTCGCGCTGGTAAAAA
>WQYS01000052.1 GCA_009781125.1 Acidobacteriaceae bacterium
AGCGACACCGTAAGCATGAAGAATCCGTAGGCAATCAGCTTGCGCAGATCGATGCGGCTCGATAGAAAGCCGACCAGTGGCATCATGAGCATGGTGGCAAATCCGGCAGGCGACAGAACCATTCCGGCCAGCTCCGCCGTATAGCCCAGCAAGGTCTGGGCAAACTGAGGAATCAGGATCGTGGTTCCGTAGAGCGTGAAGCCCAGAACAAACATCAGCACAAAGGCGATGGAAAAGTTGCGATTGGTGAACAGGTTCAAGTTCACAATCGGACGATTCTGACTGCGCCTCTGCCTCAACTCCCACCAGATCAGGCCGATGAACGCCGTCACCATGATGATGAAAAATGTCGTGATGGCTCTGGAGGCAAACCAGTCGTCCTCCTGCCCTTTATCGAGCACGAACTGTAGCGAGCCAAAGGTAAGCCCCAGCAGGGCGAAGCCGATGTAGTCGAGCCGGAATCCTCCGCGCCGCGACTCGGCCACCTGCGTCTTCACCCAGGGCGGGTCTTCGACCACGCGCGAGGTCAGAAACAGCGAGATCAGGCAGACCGGAACGTTGATGAAGAAGATCCAGCGCCAGTCGTAGTTATCGGTGATCCAGCCGCCCAGCGTAGGCCCGATGGCCGGAGCCACGACTACAGCGATGCCGTACATGGCAAAGGCGTGGCCGCGCCTCTCGGGCGGGAAGGTGTCCACTAGAATGGCCTGCTCCGACGGCATCATGCCGCCGCCGCCGATGCCTTGAAGCACGCGGAAGAAGACCAGAAGCGGCAGCGAGGGCGCGATTCCGCACAGCACCGACGAGAGCCCGAACATGGCCACGCAAAGCATGTAGAAGCGTTTGCGTCCGATCAGCGTAGTCATGTAGGCGGCTGCCGGAAGGATGACGGCGTTGGCGACCATGAAGGCGGTCAGCACCCAGGTGGCTTCGTCCACCGAGGCTCCCAGGCCTCCGGCGATGTGCGGCAGAGCGACGTTGGCGATAGAGGTATCCAGAACCTCCATGAACGTCGCCAGGGTGACGGTCATGGCGATCACCCACGGATTGGCGCGGGGCCGCCACGTGTGTTCGGCGTGCTCGGTCTCGGCGCGCTCGGCTGAGGCAATCTGCGCGGCAGGCTGTTCCTGGGTCGCTGAAGACATCCAGAATATAGGGTAATAGATTCTATCGCCGGAGCGTCCGGGTGTCCGGCGATCCTTTCCACATCGCACCGTTGCGTCGATAATCGCTCACCCGAAGCTCAAAACATGGCGCATATCCCTGGCCGGGCCTCCGGCTGAAGAATTCCAGCATCGGAAGACTTAGCAAAAATCTACCCGCAGGCTATACGGGCCAGGTTATAGAGGGGAAACGGGAAAGCAAGCATGGCGCAGGTCTTTGAACGCAGCTCGAATGCTCTGGTTCGATTCAGTCTTGTGCTGGCTGGCCTGATCGTAGTTGCGCTGGGCGTGACGCTGAACGAGTTGCAGAGATCGCCCTGGGTGACGCGGCAGGGTCAGCGGCCCGATCAGCCGGTTCCGTTCAGCCACAAACACCACGTCGAAGGGCTGGGATTGCAGTGCCAGTACTGCCACGCGCAGGTGGAGACGGCCGGTTACGCCGGGATTCCTCCCACCAAGACCTGTATGAACTGCCACGCGCAGATATGGACCAACGCCGGGTATCTGGATCCGGTGCGCCAGAGCTGGGCGCGCAACCAGTCGATTGAGTGGATTCGCGTGCACGACCTGCCCGACTTTGTCTATTTCAATCACAGCATTCACGTGAACAAGGGCATCGGCTGCGCCACCTGCCACGGCCAAGTCAACGAGATGCCGCTGATGTATCAGCAGAACACGCTGCAGATGGAGTGGTGCCTGAACTGCCACCGCAATCCCGGCGTGAATCTGCGTCCTGCGAGCGAAGTTTACAACATGGCCTGGACCGGGCCTTCGACCAGCAAACCCGTCTGGTGCGCAAGCGCGGTCAAGGGCGGCCCAACGGCGCAAGATGTCGCCTGCACGACAAGTGACCCGGCCAAAGACGCTCCGGAGGTTGCGACGCTTCAGCGTGTGAGTGCAGGAAGCATCAGCGTCGTTCCGCGGTCTGCAATCCCGCTGCCGGCCAGCTACACAAAGTTCACGACTCAGGTGGATCTGGGTAGGTATCTGACGGCGCATTATCACATTCGCACGCCTAACGAGCTTTCCAGTTGCGAGACGTGCCACCGATGAAGATTGGAGCAAACTCTATGTGGAGTTGCATCGATCGAAGCGCCAACGGCGAGACGATATACCAGCCCAGGGCGAAGCCCAGAGCGGCGATGCCCTTCAGGTGCGTTAAAGGGCCGAAGGGCCGCTCTATATGTTTGGCGATTGCGAGATTGTGGTTCGTTCAGGCGGTGGATAGGCCGGGCATACAGCCCTCTGTGCTTCGTTAGGCTTTTGACCCAGGGCTTCGCCCTGGGCTGGTATATTGGCGGGCCTTCGGCCCTCAGATTGGTGACTGGCAATGGAAGAGAAGACGGAAAAGTCCGTGGGGCCGTTGGTTCAGATCGTGACGAGCGTTGGTCCTGCCTGCGGGCCAGCGCCTGCGCCGGTAAGAAAGATGACGCTGGCCGAGGTTCGCGCCCGGCTGGACGGCAAGACAGGCCGCCGCTTCTGGAAGAATCTGGATGAGCTGGCCGAGACTCCGGAGTTCGTCGAGCTCATGCGCGATGAATTTCCCCGGCAATCCAGTGCAAGTGAGTGGGTGGATACTGTAGCCACGGTCAGCAGGCGGGGCTTCCTGCAGGTGATGGGAGCCTCGCTGGCGCTGGCCGGATTGAGTGGTTGCACCAAGCAGCCTGACGAGCCGATCTACCCCTACGTGAAGCAGCCCGAGGACCTGGTGCTCGGCAAGCCGATGTACTTTGCCACGGCGCACCCATTTCCTACCGGAGCCATTCCCGTGCTGGTGAAGTCGGACTCCTTCCGGCCCATCAAGGTGGACGGCAATCCGGAGCATCCGGTCTCGCGAGGCCGCTCGGATGTATTTACGCAGGCGACGCTGCTCGAGCTCTACGATCCGGACCGCTCGCAGCACGTGCTCGAACGCGGCCAGCCCTCGGACTGGAGCGCGTTTCAGAGCACGTTTCTCGCGGCGGTGAAGAGGTCCGGCAATGGACAGGGAATCTACTTCCTCAGCGAGACCATCACCTCGCCGACGCTGGCTGCGCAATGGAACGCTGTGCAGGCGAAGTATCCGCAGGCGAAGCTCGTGCAGTGGGAGCCGGTCAATCAGGACTCGTCGCGAGCGGCTTCGCGGGCGGCCTTTGGCGAGTACCTCGATGCGCAGTACCGTCTGGAGCATGCCGACGTGATTCTTTCGCTCGACGCGGATTTTCTGGGCGGAATCGGTCATCCGGGTTTTCTGCCGCTGGCTTGCGCCTATGCCGAGCGGCATCGCTACGAAGACGGTAAGAAGATGAACCGCCTGTACGTGGTCGAGTCGATGCCGACGGTGACCGGACTTCGCGCCGAGCACAGGCTAGCGCTGAAGCCCAGCGAGATTGCGCCGTTCGCCGAGGCGCTGGGTGCCCCACTCATGCATGACGCAGTTTCATCGCGTCATGCATGGGTGGGGTCTGAACTGCCTCAAACCCCACCCATGCGCGATAAAACTGCGCATGAGTGGGGCACCCGGTGTGATACCCGGTTCTTTGCCGCTCTGTTAAAGGACCTGAAGAAAAATCACGGGCGTTGCGTTGTGATTCCCGGCGAGCAGGCTGCGCCCGAGGTTCATGCGGCGGCTTATGCGCTGAACTCTATGCTGGGCGCGGTGGGCAAGACTGTCGTTTACACCGAGACGGTGAACCCTCTGCCCAGCGAGCAGACGGCTGACTTGAAGGCTCTGGTTGCCGACATGAACGCGGGTAAGGTCAAGTGGCTTGTGGTGCTGGGAGTCAACCCGGTCTACTCGGCCCCTGCGGACCTTGATTTTGCGGCGGCGTTCGGCAAGGTTCCCATGACGGCGCATCTCGGCTCGCATGTGGACGAGACCGGAGCCGTCGCCAACTGGCACGTCAACAAGGCGCATTATCTGGAGAGCTGGTCCGACGCGCGCGCATACGATGGCACGATCACGGTCATTCAGCCAATGATCGATCCGTTGTATGGCGGCAGGTCGGCGCACGATGTTTTTCAGACCTTGCTGGAGAATCCGCAGGCCTCGGCTTATGACGCCGTGGTTGCTCATGCGAAGACATACATCAAGGGCGACTTCGCTACCGGATGGCGCAAGTCGCTCCACGATGGATGGGTCGTCGGAACTGCGTTTACGCCGAAGAATGCATCTGAAGACCTCCTGCCTCTTCACTATTTTTCAAGTCGTCATCCTGAGCGAAGCGAAGGCCCCCCGCATTTTGTTTCTTCAGCACGCAGCTTACAAGGAAAAGAAGAATTCAGTGAAGACCTTCAGGAGGTCCAGGACACGTCGTTAGCTTCTATTGAGGTTCATCGCCACAGCGAGAAAAATGCGGGGATCCTTCGCTTCGCTCAGGATGACGGCATCAAAGAGGAGTCGGCCCATAGTGACGGTTACGAGATTCTGTTTCGTCCTGATCCCTCCATCTACGACGGACGCTACGCTAACGTGGGCTGGCTCGAAGAGCTTCCCAAGCAGGTGACCAACCTGAGCTGGGACAACGCCGCTCTGATGAGCATCACCACCATGGCTGAGCTGAAGGTAGAGGAGACTGATCTTGTCGAGTTGAGTCTGCACGGCCGCAAGGTGGTGGCTCCGGTGCTGATGGTTCCGGGCCATCCTGACGGCGCGATCACAGTGCATCTCGGCTTCGGACGAACAGTGCAGGACTATCGCGTAGGCTCCGGCGTTGGCTTCAACGCTTATACGCTGCGTGGGTCTGATGGCCTGCTGTGGGCTCGTGGCGCGACGGTGAAGAAGGCTGTTGGCAGCTACGCCATCTGCGTCACCAAGGTTCACAACATCGAGCATCGCGGAGCCTTCGCACAGCAGGACCTTGAACAGAAGAAGTTCGACAGCACAGGAACCTATTCGCTGGCCGGACACGAGGCGATTGAGCGGGCGATCATTCGCTACGCCACGTTGGAAGAGGCGAAGAAGAATCCGAAGTTTGCAGAGGAAGGCGCGAGCGGCGCGCTGGTTAACAAAGTTGGCTATGGTCCGGAAGGCGAACGTCCGGCGCATGATGAGAGCTTCTTTCCCGATTCTTGGAACTACAAGAAGATCGATCCTTCCACGCAGAAGGTGCAGAACGCATGGGGCATGGCCATCGATCTGAACTCCTGCATCGGCTGTAATGCGTGCATCGTGAGTTGCTATGCGGAGAACAACATCGCCGTAGTGGGCCGCGAGCAGGTGAAGGTGGGACGCAACATGCAGTGGCTGCGCATCGACACCTACTTTGAGGGCGATCTGCACGCGCCGCGCGCGCACTTCCAGCCGATGGCCTGCCAGCACTGCGAGAACGCGGGCTGCGAGCAGGTCTGTCCCGTGGGCGCAACCGTGCACACGCCCGAGGGCCTGAACACGATGGTCTACAACCGCTGCGTAGGTACGCGCTACTGTTCGAACAACTGTCCGTACAAGGTGCGCCGGTTTAATTTTCTTCTCTATTCAGATTTCGACACCGAAAGCCTCAAGTTCATGCGCAATCCGGATGTTACGGTTCGCTCGCGCGGCGTGATGGAGAAGTGTTCTTACTGTATTCAGCGCATCGAAGCGGCGAAGATCACTGCTGACAAGGAGAACCGCGCCATTCGCGATGGCGATATTGTTACGGCCTGTCAGCAGGCGTGTCCGACCGATGCCATCATCTTCGGCAACATCAACGATCCGAACAGCCGCGTCTCCAAGCGCAAGGCTCAGGAGCGCGACTACCAGGTGCTCACCGATCTGAACTACCGCCCGCGTACGACATACACAGCTGGCGTGCTCAACCTCAATCCGGAGCTGGCATAGATGGCGACCACATCCATTAACGATCCGATGATCGACCCTCGCACGGGGGAGTACGCGGTCATCGCGCCTGGACACAACTTCCGCTCGGTTACGCAGAAGATCGCCGGAATGGTGTTGACGTCGAAGACGCCGATGGGCTGGTTCTTCGGCGTGGTGGTTGCCGCGGGCGTGGTTCAAGGGCTGAACGTGGGGCTGACGTGGCTGTTTCTGAAGGGCGTCGGCATCTGGGGCGTCACCATTCCGGGAGCGTGGGGATTTGCCATCATTAACTTCGTCTGGTGGATCGGCATCGGCCACGCCGGAACGCTGATCTCGGCGATTCTGCTGCTGTTCAAGCAGACGTGGCGCAACTCGATCAACCGCTTCGCCGAAGCGATGACGATCTTCGCCGTCGTCTGTGCTGGCATCTTTCCGCTGATTCACGTGGGCCGCCCGTGGCTTGCCTACTGGCTGTTTCCTTATCCCAATACGATGAACGTGTGGCCGCAGTTCCGTTCGCCGCTGGCGTGGGACGTATTCGCGGTCTCGACCTACGCGACCATCTCGGTGGTCTTCTGGTACATCGGCATGGTGCCGGACTTCGGCACCTTCCGCGATCGCGCACGGATGCCGCTGGCGAAATACACATACGGCCTGCTTGCTCTGGGATGGCGCGGATCGACACGGCACTGGGTGCGCTACGAGTCGGCCTGTCTGCTGCTGGCCGGGCTTTCGACGCCGCTGGTGCTCTCCGTGCACACGGTCATCAGCTTCGACTTTGCGGTGTCGGCGCTGGCCGGATGGCACACGACCATTTTCCCGCCGTACTTCGTCGCTGGAGCCGTGTATTCAGGCTTCGCCATGGTGCTGACGCTGGCGATCCCGATCCGCAAGTTCTACCACATGGAAGACCTCATCACACTACGCCACTTGGACAACATGGGCAAGGTGATGCTGGCCACCGGAGGCATCGTCGCCTACGGCTATGCCATGGAGATCTTCATGAGCTGGTACTCGGCCAGCCACTGGGAGTTCTTCATGATGTGGAACCGCATGTTCGGCCCCATGGGCTGGTCGTACTGGATTCTGATCATGACCAACATCGCCATCCCGCTGACGACGCTGTGGTCGCGCAAGCTGCGAGTGAATGTGCTGTACCTGTTCATCCTTTCGCTGATCGTGAACTCGGGGATGTGGTTCGAGCGCTTCGTGATTGTCGTGACTTCGCTTTATCGCGAGTACCTGCCTTCAAGCTGGGGAACCTACGAACCCACCCGGTGGGATTACATGATCTACGTCGGCTCGTGGGGATTGTTCACGCTTCTGTTCCTGTTGTTCGTGCGCTTCCTGCCCATGATTCCGATGTCGGAGATTCGCACTATGCTGCCGCAGACCAAGCTGACAATGCGAAAGCCTCGCGGCAAAACCGCTGAGCGTACAAGCGAGGAGATGAGCTGATGCCGCCGAGAGAAGGTATCTACGGACTGCTGGCCGAGTTCAATACTCCGCGCGAACTGGTGCGCGCGACCGAAGCGGCTCGCGAGGCAGGCTATCGCAGGATGGAGTGCTACACGCCTTATCCCGTCGAAGAGACCGCCACCGCGCTGAACTGTCACAAGACCAGCGTGCCGCTGGTGTGCCTGATCGGAGGCATTCTGGGCCTGGTGACCGCCTACATGATGGAGACGTGGATCTCGGTGTGGGCGTTTCCGCTCAATATCGGTGGGCGTCCGCTGTTCTCGTGGGTGGCGTTCGTTATTCCGGGGTACGAGTGGACGATTCTGTTCTCGGGTCTCGCGGCTGGGTTTGGAATGGTTGCGCTGAACGGGCTTCCGCAGCTCTATCACCCGGTCTTCAACGCTCCCAACTTCCGCAACGGAGCGACCACGGACAAATTCTTCCTGTGCCTGGAGGCGACCGACCCGCGCTTCTCGATCATCGAGACACGCGCGTTTTTAGAAACGTTAGCACCGGTGTCCGTGGTGGAGGTCGAGCTGTGATGAGAAAGATTATTCGATGGGCGATGTCGGGTAGAAAGTCCGGGTGCCCCATCCTGAGCGAAGCGAAGGGTGGGACGGTAAAAGTCCCAACCCGTAAATGTTTAGATCTGAAAATAAGGGCGCTTGAACGTTTTACTTTCCCACCCTTCGCTTCGCTCAGGATGGGGCACCCAAACATTTGTGTCTCGTTTGGAATTGTCTGTGTGTTGACCATACTGCTGACCGGCTGCCGCCAGGATATGCAGGACGAGCCAAAGTTCTTTCCGCAGCGCGGCACGACCTTCTTTCCCGATGGCCGCTCGGTGAGGCCGCAGGCGGCAAACACCGTGGCGCGGAATCAGCTTCATGAGGATTCGTACTTCTACACCGGGCGCGTCTACGACAAGGATGGCAACAGTAAGGAAGGCGATGGAATGCCCTTTCCAGCAACGATGGACGTGCTGCGTCGCGGACAGGAGCGCTTCAACGTGTACTGCACGCCGTGCCACTCGCGCGTGGGCAATGGCGAAGGCATGATTGTGCAGCGCGGTTACGTGAAGGCGGGAAACTACCACACAGCGCGGCTGCGGAAGGCTCCGCTGGGCCACTTCTTTAACGTGATTTCAAAGGGCTATGGCGCTATGCCGGACTACTCCGCGCAGATCACTTCGGCGGATCGCTGGGCCATCGTTGCTTACATCCGCGCGTTGCAGTTGAGCCAGAACGCAACCGAGGCGGACGTGCCTGCCGGAGCGCATGTCGAGCCGCTCGGGAGTATCGCCGAACGCGAAGGCTTGCCACCGTCGTTTGCCAAAGAGTGGAACCTGCCTGCAACAGCCGTCACCGGAACGCCGAACGGAGAGCCTATGGTGCTGCCTGATTCAGCTCTGCCCGATGCAGGCGGAATAAAGACAAAAGCGGTTCCAGCGGCTCCAAAGAAATAAACGAGGACTTGGTAACGCATGGCTCACGAACACGAACACGGTCATTATGACGAAGGCCCACGCGCTCTCCCCGCGTCGCTGGCCGCGCCTGCTGTAGTTGCTGAATGGCGGAGACGTCTGCTCAAGGTGGCAGCGGTCGCTACGCTGCTGTCGGTTCCTTTTCTCTTTTTTCATGGCGGACGTGAGCATCTACTCCGCGCCTACGTGCTGGGATTCATGGCGTGCTTCGGCTTTGCCGGCGGCGGACTGGCTATGCTGATGCTGCAATACGTCACCGGCGGCAAGTGGGGATTGCTGCTGCGCCGATTGCTTGAAGCCATGTCGCGAACCTTGCTGCTGGTGGCGGCCATGTCGATTCCCGTGCTTGTCTTCATGAGGCACTTGTACCAGTGGGCGGCGTTTCCCACGTCGCAGGCTACGGCGTGGGCCTACGCGCACGGATTCATGACCAAGGAGCAGCAGCTCACCGCAAACGCCAAGCGGGCCATGCTGAATCCTACAGCCGCCGTGATTCAGACGGTGATTATCTTCGGCGTGCTGATTCTCATCATGACGCTGCTGAATCGCTGGTCTTTGCAGTGCGACACCGACCCGGCGGCAGGCACGCAGGCGAGTTACGACCGCTGGCGCATCCGCTTCGAGAACCTCTCCGGCATCGGCCTGGTGATCTACGCGGTTCTGCTGACCAACGGAGCCATCCTGTGGATCAAGTCGATGGATGTGACCTGGTACTCGTCGATCTACGGATTGCAGTTTCTGGTCGGACAGGGCTACCAAGTTCTGGCGCTGGGCATTCTGGTGGCGATTCTGCTCTCGCGTTACGAGCCCATGAAGACGCTGCTGCGCGTCACCGAGCAGCACGACCTGGGCAAGCTGGCCCTTGCCTTCGTCATGCTGAACATCTATCTCTGCTTTGCCGAGTTTCTCATCATCTGGTCGGGGAACATTCCCGATGAGATTCCGTGGTATCTGGCGCGCATTCGCGGCGGATGGTGGGTGGTCTGCACGCTCGACGTCACCTGCCACTGGCTGATTCCGTTCGTCCTGCTGCTGTCGCGCGACCTGAAGCGGAACAAGAAAAAGATGATCTGGCTGGCCAGCTTCATGATCTTCGCGCGCTGCCTGGATCTGTTCTGGCTCATCGAGCCGAACTTCGCGGATTCGGCGGGCAATCTGCATCTCGGCGGCGGAATGCTTGCTTACCTCACCGTTCCGGTAGCCGTGGTTGCGGCGTGGGGAGCGTGGTTCCTGACCGAGTTGCAGAAGCGTCCGCTGGTGGCCGTCAACGATCCTCACCTGGAGGAGATGCTGGAGGCAGAACATGCCCACTGAGGATGGCAATCCGAAGATACCCGATGCCCCGCAGAATCCGGAGCATCCCGGCTACGAGACGACCGACGTCAACGTCAACGGACTGCTCGTGTTCCTTGCCGGATTAGCCGGTTCGCTGCTGGTCTTCTTTCTGATCTGCTATCTGATGGGGAAGGTCATCAACGGGCAAATCCAGAAGGCCGAAGGGCCGCGAGACAAGTGGCATCAGCTTGCCGGCAGCGGCAAGGCGCAGGGAATGGCGTCCAGCCCGGAGTTGCAGCAACGCGAGCTACAACAGATCTCGCAGGCGTTTCCTGAGCCGCGTCTCGATCTGGACGACGGCCTTCAGGCGACGGCTGATTTGCACGCGCGCGAAGACCTGTTTCTGAACTACTACAGCAGCCTTACCGGTCACGAGAGCATCCATATTCCTATAGAGCGTGCTATGGAGCTGATCGCCGAGCGCGGGCTTCCAATGCACGTGTCTCCGAAGACACCAGCCGAGCCAGTGATGTTTGGCGATGAAACTCCTGAGGTTGAGGCTCCTCTAACCAACGGCTTCGCGCGAACCGGATACGAACAGAGCGCAATCGAGACACGGGAACAGAAGATGGCTTTCGAGACGAGCAAACGATGATGAAACTACAGTTAACAAGACGATGGATGTGCGCTGCGTTTATTTGCATTGCTCTTGGCTGCGGCGCGCTCAATGCGCAGGTTTCAAGCTACGGCGACAAGCATCAGGGCGAAAACTCGGGCGGCCAGTTGCCGCAGGTGCTTCAGCGTGTTGGAGTCACGCAGCGGCTGAATCAGCCGCTCCCGCTCGATGCGCAGTTCGTCGATGAGTCGGGCAAGCAGGTCCGCCTGGGAGACTACTTCGGCAAGCGCCCCGCGATTCTCACGCTGGTGTATTTCACCTGTCCCATGCTGTGCTCAGAAGAGATGGATGGCCTGGCCAGCTCGCTGGAGATGGTGCATCTGACTCCGGGCAAGGACTTCGACGTAATTGTC
>WQYS01000053.1 GCA_009781125.1 Acidobacteriaceae bacterium
GCAACGATGGTGCAGGCGCCGGTGCCGCTGGTGATGGTCACCGTGGCTGTAAACGGAGCAGGGCCGGTTTCGCTGCTGAGCGTGCAGACTCCCGTGCTGGCAGGGTCCACGGCCAGGGTGATCGGAAGACCGGTGGACGCATACGCATTGTTTACATCCTGCGAATCCACCGTCACCGTGAAGGTCGATCCGTAAGGCAGCGCTACGGGCAGGGCCGCGGGCGCGGTCGTGATCGCAAGCTGCTGGTAGTCCGTGGGCGCGACTCCGGAGGTGTACTCCCACAGATCGTTGAGGAAATGGGCTCCGTCATTGCCGCCGAAGACCCACAGGTTGTTGCTGGCGTCGGTCCAGCCGGACGCCGAGCTGCGGCCTGAGGGGGTTGTGGCCAGCGCGGACGGGTTCGCGGTTTTTGATCCCGACTGCCACGTCCATTTATTTGAGGCCGTGTCGTACATCCAAAGATCGTTCAGGCTTCCGGGCGAGCAGGTTGAATCCATGCCGTAGCCGCCGAACATCCAGAGATTGCCAGAGGCGTCAACCCAGGTCACCGCGTCGGCTCTGGCTCCCGGCATGTTCGACCCGAGCGTGACGCCTTGCGTGCCGTATGACTGTTCGGAACAGTCCCAGTCCCACACGGGGCTGCTGCCTTGCCAGGGATAGGTGTTGGTCGCCATCAGGGTCCATTGACCCGAGGCGTCGTACTTCCAGAGGTCGTTGAGCCAGGACTGGGCCGGGGTGTTGTATGGAGCTGGATAAGCTGCTGCCGCGGCATCCCATCCGTAGCCGCCGAAGATCCACAGGTTGCCGCTGGCATCGGTCCAGGAGCGCGCTCCGCTGCGGCTGCCGGGCAGGTTGGCCGCGTTGGCCGCTCCCGCAGTAACATACCAGCCGTTCCCGTCACCGCCAGGATCGGCCCCGGCAGCGGGTCCGTACCATGTCCACTGCTGCGCGGACGGATCATACGACCAGACGTCATTGGACGGGTTGGCATTGGTAACGGTCGCCGGGACGCCGCTGAACAGCCAGAGCATGCCGCTGGCGTCAACCCAGGTTACGGCGTCGTTTCGCGCTCCGGGCCAACTGCTGGCAGCTGGAGCGGGCGCGCCTGCCGCACTATAGATTGCCGAAGGACTGGTCACGTTGTCCCCACCCATCCAGGCCCACCGGTTGTCTGCAATGCTGTACATCCAGAGTTCGTTGGAAAACAGCGGACCGCCGTCAGACCCGGACAGGGTGCCGCCGTACATCCAGAGATTGCCGCTGGCGTCGGTCCAGGTGAGTGCGGTGTAGCGGCTGCCGGGCATGCTCGTAGGATCGGGAGCGCCCTGGGCTCCGTAGACACTGGCCACGCCGCCGCAGTTGCCTGAGACCGGATTGGGGGTTCCGTAGGTGCTCTGGCCGTTTACCCATGTCCACAGGCCGGTGGCCGGATCATACATCCAGAGATCGTTCAACGTTCCGCTACAGCCGTTGGCGTCGGAGCCATAGCCGCCGAACATCCAGAACTGTCCGTTCACGGTCCATGTAGCCTGGCCGTAGCGGCCTCCGGGAGCGTTAGCGGAATCGGCAGCGCCCATCGCGCCATATACGCCGAGAATGCCTTTGAAAGTTCCAACCGAGGCTGGAAGCGGTGTGGTTCCGCCCATGGGAACCCACGAGGGATAGGGGTTCTGCGCGCTCGCCAGCGATGCCGAACCCAGCAGCAAAGCCAGTATGACGGCTGACAAAATGGTCTTGGAGTGAACGGTTCTGAAAACAAGAGGAAGGCGGAAAATCTCAGCTCGGTACATACTTCAAAATCTCCTAACGTTCTGAGTTATGTCGCTCGCTTGCCCTCGGTGCGAGAGGCAGCCTCATCAGCGAGCGAAACGGAAAATAAACAGCCGAAGCGACAGACCGGGTGGTGCAATGTGGGAGTTTCCTTACTCGGCGATACTTTTCCTCAATATAGTCTGGGTCTGGCAGAGTCCCGTCACGACCCAAATCTCTTTTGATTTACCTCTAAGCTAAGCCCATATATATGCAACAAGTTGCGTTAATTGTGAATTTTTTCCGATTTTTACAAAATGTTCCATTTTCGGAATCATTTGTCCACAAATCTGTTCTGCCGGTGGTAGGTTTTTAGTATGCACTTTCCCGTTACCCGCCTGCGCCGCCTGCGCCGGACCGAGGCTTTGCGGTCGCTCGTCCGCGAGACCCGCCTCCATCCCGGAGCGCTCGTCTATCCGCTGTTCATCTGTCCCGGCGAAGGCGTCCGCAAAGAGGTGCCCTCGATGCCGGGCGTCTTCAACCTCTCCGTCGACGAGGCGGTCAGGGAGGCCGAGGCCTGCACCGCGCTTGGACTCGGCGGACTGCTTCTCTTTGGGCTTCCCGCCGAGAAGGACGAACAGGCCACCGGCGCATGGGCCGAGGACGGCATCGTGCAGACTGCGCTGCGGGCGCTTAAGCGCAGCCGCTCGCTGAACTCGCTGGTGATGATCGCCGACGTCTGCCTGTGCGAGTACACCTCGCATGGACACTGCGGAGTGGTCGCGCGCGACGGCGATCGCTTTGAGATTGAGAACGATTCGAGCCTCGCGCTCATCGCCAGGACGGCGGTCTCGCTGGCCCGCGCCGGAGCCGATATCGTCGCTCCCAGCGACATGATGGACGGCCGCGTCGAGGCTATTCGCAGCGAGCTGGATCGCGCGTCCCTGGAGCAGACTCCAATCCTCAGCTACGCTTCTAAGTTTTCGAGCGCGTTCTACGGGCCGTTCCGCGAGGCTGCTGATTCGGCTCCGCAGTTCGGCGACCGGCGCAGCTACCAGATGGACGGAGCCAACCGGCGCGAGGCCATGCGCGAGATCGAGCAGGACATCGCCGAGGGCGCGGACATGGTTCTGATGAAGCCTGCCATGCCGTATCTGGACGTGATCGCCGAGGCGCGGCAGAGCTTCGACGTGCCCGTGGGGGCCTATCAGGTGTCGGGCGAGTACGCGATGTTGCAGGCGGCCTTCGCGCGCGGATGGCTGGAACCGGAGCGCGCCATGATGGAGTCGCTCATCGGTATTCGCCGCGCCGGAGCCGAGTTCATCGTGACGTACTTCGCAAAGGACGCGGCTCGGGTGCTGGGATAAGCCTCCCGGCAAAAGAGGTTTACAGCTACGGCCGCGCGGCAGGTAGATATCGACTTTGCAACGCAATCGCCGGATAATGGACCGTAGAGGGTTTAATGACGATTCACGTCGAACTTAACGCCGAAACCGAAGCGCGGCTTGCTGCTGCGGCAGAGGCGCGCGGAATCGCTCTGGAGAAGTACGTGGGTACACTTCTGCGCGAGGCGTTGGCCGCGGCTCCGTCTGGATCAGGGAAGATGACGGTGGATGATCTACGCAAGATGCTCGGGGAGATTGCGGAGGGAGCTGAAAAACTGCCGTATCTACCCACCTCGGCGTTCACCCGCGAAAGTTTCTACGAAGGCCGCCTCTAGGAATGCCCGACAACCTGTGCCTGATCGACAGCAACATACTGATTCGCTGGGTTCAGCCAGCCGATCCCGATTATGCCATTGTCGTTGCGGCTCTTAGCGTTTTGGTGAAATCAGGCGCGGTGCTCTGTTACACGTCTCAAAATCTAGCCGAGTTCTGGAATGCTTTGACTCGCCCAGCGTCCCGGAACGGCTTTGGGTTGCCGCCGGAAGAGGCAGACCGGCGCGCGCGGCGATTTGAATCGCAACTGCTCTTGCTTGCCGATGGGATGGCGGTACATGAGGAGTGGCGTAAGCTGCTGGCCGATTATTGCGTTTCAGGCGTACAGGTGCATGATACCCGTCTGGTTGCCGCTATGCGTGTCCATGGCGTGAAAAGAATCCTCACCTTCAATACCCGTGACTTTGCGCGTTTCGTTGGAATTGAGGCCGTGCACCCTCAAGAGGTTGTACGGCAAAACGTATGAACGCATGAGTTTACGGCTACGCGCCTCACTGCGCTCACACGCAGGCGGTAGAATGAGCGATAATAGAGACTACATCTATTGTGATGCCGAAAAGCACGCCCTCTCCGATGTGTGGACAGCGTGTTTTTTGTTCTAGTGGAAAGGGAGAAGCACGTTATGAACGCTGTCGCCGAAGGTGTTTGTTTTGTTGATTTCCAGACGAACTGGAAGGATTTGAACCTGCCGGAGAACGCGCGCGAGGTTCTGGGCGCGGCTCTCGGGGTGCATACTCCCGAGACACGCCAGGATCTGCTCGACTGGGCTCTGGGCCGGGCGTCGGGCGAGACCGATTGGCGCATGGGCAACCGCGACGATCATGGCGTCTACCAGACCGTCTTTCAGACGCCGGGCGCCGGACCTGTGGTCGAGGCCGTAGTGACCAAGGCGCGTAACGGAGTGGCCATTAATTTTCCCGATCCGGCCATGCGCCGGCGCGACCCCGATGCCATGGTGATCGGCGACTCGCGGCCCACCGACAAGCCCACCTACGAGGAGCGCTTCGGGCAGCCGTTCGAGTACACGCGCCGCCAGACGCTCGATTGGCTCAAGACGCAGGAGCTGGTGGCCATGCCCTTCTGGGCAGGCACCGATGGGCTTGAGTATGGAGCGCTGGCGATCATTCCCAAGCAGGCATCGTTCTTTGCGGCGGCGCTGGCCGACTTGCAGGGGATGATTCCCCGCTCGCGGGTTCCCTCGGACTTCAAAATTACCGGCGGCGTGCTGTTCGTGGCCCCGCCGTTCCGGCACACGCACTTTGACGGGCGGCAGGTGGTGGTACACGACCGCAAGGCTACGCACCAGGAGATATTTGCCTACAACCTTTATCCGGGACCGAGCGCCAAGAAGGGCGTCTACTCCATGCTGCTCGACAAGGGCGAGCGCGAGGGCTGGACGACGAACCACTGCTCGGCGGTAGCGGTGGTGACTCCGTATGACAATCAGTTGATCCTGATGCACGAGGGCGCCTCTGGCGGCGGCAAGAGCGAGATGACCGAGCCCATGCACCGCATGGACGACGGACGCCTGATGCTCGGCGAGAACGTGGTCACAGGCGAGGTGCGCACGCTGGTGCTGCCCGAGGCTTGCCATCTGCGTCCCATCGCCGACGACATGGCCTGCGCGCACCCGAGCATTCAGGGCGCGCACGGACGGCTGACGCTGGCTGACGCCGAGAATGGCTGGTTCGTGCGTGTGGACCATATCCATAGTTACGGCACGGCCCCGGCGCTGGAGCGGCTGTGCATCGATCCGCCCGAGCCGCTGGTGTTTCTGAACCACTATATTGTTCCCGGCGGAACGTGTCTGACGTGGGAGCACGTCGAGGACGCGCCCGGCAAGGTGTGTCCCAACCCGCGCGTGATTCTGCCGCGCCGCATGCTGGACGGCATTCTGGACGGGCCGCAGCGCGTCGGCGTCAGGAGCTTTGGTGTGCGCTGTCCGCCGACCCACAAGGACAGCCAGATGTACGGCATTCTGGGCATGTTTCACATATTGACTCCGGCGCTGGCGTGGCTGTGGAGACTGGCTGCGCCGCGTGGACATGCCAATCCGAGCATCCACGCGACGAAATCGAAGGAGATGGAGTCCGAGGGTGTAGGCTCGTATTGGGCCTTCGCCACGGGACGCCGCGTGGACCAGGCCAATCTGCTGCTGGAACAGGTTTTGCAGACGCCCGCGACCCGCTACGTGCTCATTCCGAACCAGCACATCGGAGCCTGGAAGGTGGGCTTCATGGCCGAGTGGCTTACGCGCGAGTATCTGGCGCGGCGCGGCAGCTCGAAGTTTACCCGCGACCAGGTGAAGGAGGTATCGTGTCCGCTGCTGGGCTATGTTCCCGAGCAGGTGAAGATCGAGGGCACGATCATTCCCCGCGTCTTCGTGCACGTCGAGGAGCAGTTGCAGGGCGGCGAGGAGGTCTACGAAGAGGGAGCGCGGCTGTGGCGCGAGTTCTTCGCCAGGCAGTTGAAGCAGTTCCTCGTGCCCGACCTGGATCCGCTGGGCAGGCGCATCATCGAGGCCTGTCTGGACGGCGCGCATCAGGATGACTACCAGCGGCTGATTCCCCATCCGATGTTCAGGGATGATGCGTAGGCTCGATCTGGATTGAAAACCTTCGTGCTAATGAACAAATAAGTCCCATTTCTACAAAGTAGAAATGGGACTTATCTTTGTTGTAAAACGTATGGATACGAAAGAAGTTTTGTTGTAGCAGAACTACTCAAGACGTGAGTCGGAAAAAGAGGAATAAGCAGGATGGCGGGACTTTGCACGGTAGAGCAACAAAGCATAATGGGGTCAACGGATCGACGGAAATTTTTCGACGATATTTTTACGAATGGTCATCTCTCCTCCCAACATCTTCCAAAGTGGAAAGCGTCTCTGCGGAGATTGGCGATTATTCCACTGTTAGTGACGCTGGCAGGTGCGTTGAGCGGAACGTCCTCGGCGCAGACGGTGCAGTTCAGCTATGGTTATGGTGAATCGATCTTAGGGAGTTTCGACCATCCAACCAGCGTTGCTGCAGACTCGGTGGGCAATATATATGTTGCCAGTTACTCCACCGACTACTCCGGATCTACCCATGGCGGAGTGTATCGATTTTCCTCCAATTGCGCCGGAACATCCCAGTCCGGATGTTGGATCACGATAGGGAACTTCGACCATCCGACCAGCGTTGCTGCAGACTCGGTGGGCAACATATATGTTGCCAGTTACTCCACTGACTACTCCGGATCTACCCATGGCGGAGTGTATCAATTTTCTTCCAATTGTGCTGGAACATCCCAGTCCGGATGTTGGATCACGATAGGGAACTTCGACCATCCGACCAGCGTTGCTGCAGACTCGGTGGGCAATATATATGTTGCCAGTTACTCCACCGACTACTCCGGATCTACCCATGGCGGAGTGTATCGATTTTCTTCCAATTGCGCCGGAACATCCCAGTCCGAATGTTGGATCACGATAGGGAACTTCGACCATCCGACCGGCGTTGCTGTAGACCAGTCGGGCAATATATATGTTGCCAGTTACTCCACTGACTATTCCGGATCTACCCATGGCGGTGTGTATCAATTTTCCTCCAATTGTGCCGGAACATCCCAGTCCGGATGTTGGATCACGATGGGGAATTTCGACCATCCGACCGGCGTTGCTGTAGACCAGTCGGGCAACATATATGTTGCCAGTTACTCCACCGACTACTCGGGATCTACCCATGGCGGCGTGTATCAATTTACACACTATTCTGGCTCGATAGACTTCGGTTCTGTTCCAGAGGGGGAGGAATCGGGGATTGTTTGGTTGACATTTACGTTCACCGTGAGTGTAACGCTGGGACCAATGCCGCTAGGGGATGGTCAAGACTTCGCAGTAGCCGACGACCTCGGCGACTGTACGGAAGGCAATTCATTCAACCAAGGCGATACATGCACGATGGCCGTGATGTTTACGCCGACGTCAGTTGGCCAGTGCCATGACCAGGCTATGCTGGCTGATACCAACGGCAACGTCCTTGTGGCCGTGGATTTGTACGGCGTCGGAACCTATAGCAGCACACCGGTAAAGATAGTTCCGACGATTACCTGGGCAACGCCAACTCCGGTTGAAGCAGGTACGGTGCTGGGTGCAGAGCAACTCAACGCCACCGCCGATGTCCCCGGCACGTTTACATACTATCCTGAAGCCGGCACTGTGCTGAAGACAACAGGGCCGAACACGCTGATCGCGGTGTTTACGCCGACGGATACAGCAAACTACAAAGTTGTGTCGGTCACGCGGACCCTGATGGTTACTCCTTCTACTGTTCCCGCCGACTTCATGCTGCGCGCATTGAAGACCTCCGATACCTCTATTGCCGGGTCCGGTGGGGTTTACGGCATCTCGGTAACTTCAAAGGACACAAGCTCTCCGTTCAACGATCCGGTGACGATGAGCGTGACGGGGTGTCCGTCGGGGTGGACGTGCAGTTTCACACAGCCTTCGGTGGTTCCGGGCTCCTATGGAGACGCCACGGTGCTCATGGTGATGCCTCCACAGCAGAGCGCTTCAGCCAGAAATCTGCTATCGAAAGCCGCTCCGTTGGCGATGGCGGCTCTGCTCCTGCCGGTATTGTCCTTCCTGAGGAAGAAGCACTGGGCAAGGTTGCTGGTGCTCCTTGTATGCCTTGCGGGCGTGATGGGAGCCATCAATGGCTGCGCGGGAATGGGTGGACATAATGGTAACGGCGGCGGTGGCACTGGTGGAGGCGGCGGCAACGGTGGCGGTGGTAACGGCGGCGGTGGTAACGGCGGCGGCGGCACCGGTGGTGGCGGAAACGGTGGTGGCGGGGGGAGTACTTCGAAGTCCTACACGATTACCGTGATTGGCACCAGCGGCAGCATTAGCCACAACATCAATGTTTACCTGACTGTGCAGTAATAACAATCGGTTTGAAGTGATATGGCCTGTGGCTTCCTGGTAAGCCACAGGCCATCTTTGCAACAGAGGAATTACTTTACCGCAGCCTCATTCGAGGCTTCGCTCAGGACTATGAGCTTGTGCTCTTTGCCCTTCTCCGTTTCTATGTAGGCTGTGTTCTTCGCTATGCGGAAACGAACGCTGTCATCAATCGCCAGCCCCTTCTTCCCGCAGGAGACGCATTGGAACACATAGGTCCGGGTTGGCGTCAGCACCGTGTAGGTGGTGCTGAGAACGGTCTTGGTCTTGCCTTTCTTTCCCTTTACGTCCTTGGTGGTGCCGCGAGCTACGACCTTTCCTTCCAGCGAATAAACTTTGCTGGCCGCATACGCGACGGTCGAGAACGCCAGACAGAAAAGCAGTGCAAGGTACAGTCGTTTGTTCGGCTTGCTCATCTATGGATGATCCTCTCTCGGGTGAACTGTCTTATTGTCGGACAAACTCATGGTGTGGGCAAGAAACCGTCTGCGGCAAAATGAGCGCGGCAAACGTCTTTGCATTCGGAGGCGGCGGAGATGCTGCTCGGAGTGCTGACGTGGGTGGTTGCGATTCCGCTGCTGGGATTCGTGACCGGAATGCGCTCGATGACACCGATGGCGGTGCTCTGCTGGTTTGCCTGCGCCGGACGGCTCTCGCTGGGAGGCACATGGGCCTGGTGGGCGGCGACGCTTCCGGCGGCCACGCTGTTCACGCTGGCTGCCGTGGCCGAGTACGCCGCCGACAAGTTGCCGCGAATGCCCCGCCGCACGGCCCCGGCGCCGCTGGCCGTGCGTCTGGTTCTGGGCGGATTCATGGGAGCCATCGTCGCCATCGGCCTGGGCGGCTCCAGCCTGGAGGCCGGACTGCTTGGCGTGCTGGGAGCGCTGGCCGGAGCTTATCTGCCTTTCTATCTTCGCAAAGACCTCGTCGAACTGGCGCACTACGCGGACTGGAAGGTCGCCGTCGCCGAAGACGCCGCCGCGATTCTCTTTGCCGTCCTCGCCATGGGGATTGTAACGGAATAAAACAACGGAGCATGTTACGTGGATGCAAGTAGTTTCACCATTTTACTTGTGACGGCAACGCTGTCCAGTTACTATCTGTAAGGGGACTAAACGGTGTTTGGTAGTTAGAACTTGTCTAAGAGTTATAGTCGTCATTCTGAACGAAGTAGATTTGGTAAGGTGGTTTTGCTTCTGGGTAGGCCAAGCCTAAAGGCTTGGCCTACCCAGAAGCAAATGCTGGTACTTCGCTTCGCTCTGGAGGACGGGGATAATAAAATAGGAAATAATTTCAGATATTTAACCAATAAAACTAGAAATTCATAGGTAATAGTCATGCCAACAATTAGTAAATTACAAGCGGAGGCTATGTCACTTAGTCTGCGCACCCGTGCTTTGTTTCGAGGATCGCTTCACGAGTTATGGGTTCCGCCACGGCATCAGATTCCGTTTCTCGACGGCTTGCGCGCCATTGCTGTTCTGCTTGTCATCAACGAGCACTTCAACGCATCGTTCACCGCTCTCTATGGACAGAACCTCTACTCCAGAATCCCCTTCGTCGCCGATGGATGGATGGGCGTCGATCTATTCTTTGTCCTGAGCGGGTTCTTTATCGGCAGCCAGCTCTGGAAGGAGCTGCGAAGAGAAAACAGCGTCTCGATAGGCCGCTTCATCCTGCGCCGGGGCCTGCGCATCTGGCCGCTTTACTTCTTTATGTTCTTCGCCATTCTGCTGATTTACTGGCGCGGCGCGGCTGCTAATCACTATGGATGGGCCGATCTCTTCTTTGTGTCTAACTACTTCGGACACCGCATATTGGTGGGAGCATGGTCCTTATCCACGGAAGAGCAGTTTTATATTGTTACTCCCGTGCTTTTATATTTCTTTGCATCTGGCCGCAAGCAGCGAACGATTCGCGCGGTTCTATGGACATTACTTCTACTGATTGCAGCGATGAGAGCCGCGATCTGGATTCATCGCACAGGACATTTCTTCAGTCACAGCACGGCGCTCTTTCAGGATTTATATTCTCCCTTCCACACCCACTGCGACGGCCTGATTATGGGCCTGATTCTTTCCAATCTATGGGTGAGCCGCCACGAACGGGCGGTAGCTGGCCGATGGAAGTCTTACGCTCTGGCCGCGGGCGGACTCGTTGTGTTCATTGCGCTTCGCCAGTTGCAGTACGAGGTGCTGATCTTTGCCGGGCTGGCGTTATTCTTCGGATCGCTGGTCTGGTTCGGACTGAACTCCGGCGTGCGATGGTTTCAGTCGCGGCTGTTCTATTGGCTTTCGCGGCTCTCCTTCGGCATGTACCTGAACCACGCTTACATGCGCAAGGGAGTGCTTGCGATGATGCGGCACGCTCCGTTTCTCAAGCCGGCTTCGATTGTCAGTCAGCTTTCAGGCACCGTCTTGCTTACGGCAGTGTCTGCGGCGGTTGCTCTGGTTACGTTCTGCCTGGTCGAGCACCCGTTCCTGAACCTGAGAGCCAAGGTGTTGGGAACTTCCCGCGAGGCGAAAGCTGCTCCATTAGCGCGTTAGAGCAGTTTGACGATTGCTCCAGAGCAATCGCTTTCATCTCAAAGCGCCGTCGTTATATTCGATTGTCAAAGATCCGAGAACGCTTCCTATGTTTACCTATTCGACCCTGCGAAGATGTTCCGATTGTGTCTGAGACGCGAGTACGCTTTTTAGGCGTACCCCTATGTGCCATGGCTTCCCGCAGGTAGCTGGTGCGCAAGATTGACTCTCCCATAACTTCCTTACGTGGCCC
>WQYS01000054.1 GCA_009781125.1 Acidobacteriaceae bacterium
ATTGCGCAGATGAAGGGTAACCGCAGGAATGACGGCGCTCTCAGTGTCCACGACCGTGCCGCGAACAGCGCCATCGACGGTAGTCTGCGCCTGGATCGGCAGGGCGCAGACGTCCAGCAGCAAGAGCAGGCAGGCTCCTGCCATGGAAAGACACCGCGCCCGAAGGCGCAGGGCAGTGGGGTGTGAAAAGCAGGGGGTCGAACCGGTGACACAAAAAGGACGTGACAGTACAGGCATATCTTGCTCCGCGTAGCCGGATAAGCCGCAGAGTACCTGAAAACGGATATCGAAACAAAATCAGGCTGCAAAAAAATCGCATCTCTGTGCGTTTGTCAGAGGCGGACGTGTGCTTGAAAACGCGGAGAATATCATGAAACGGGCCGGATTTACTCGATTTTTTTTACACAGTGGCGCTTGACAGCCCCCTCTAAAGGCTTGAGCCTAGATATAGGTAAAAAAATCACAATTCGAGTTACCTCCAAGCGCTTCATCTATTGATACGAGATCAAAATACTGGAGGTGGCTTTTTCTTTCAAACACCGCTCTTGCTGCCGGTGCTGTTGTTCCAAATACAAGGAGTCCACACTTTGAGCTTTGCAATCTCTAAGCGCCTCACCTTCTTTGTCTTTTTGATGAGCCTTTTTACCCTTCCAGGATTAGCGCAGACCGCCGGCACGGGCACCATCACCGGCACGATCATGGATGCGACAGGAGCTGCCGTAGAAGACGCGCAGGTTCTGATTACAAACACCGAAACCGGCGTACCGCGCGCCGCGGTTACGAACAACACCGGCGGCTACACCGCTCCCTTTCTTCAGTCGGGCCGCTACGAGGTCAGCGTAAGCAAGGAGGGCTTCAGCAAGGCTGAGCGCAAGAACCTGGTCCTGACTGTCGGACAGGTGCTCACCATCGATGCCGTTCTCTCCGCCGGAGGCGTCACGACGGAGATACAGGTCAGCAGCGAGTCGCCCATCATCGATACGGATAAGACCGAGGTTTCGCAGACCGTAACGCAGCGGCTGATCAGCAATCTCCCCGTCAATGGCCGCAACTGGAGCAACTTCGTGCTCATCTCCCCCAACGTTGTGCAGGATGGCGGTTCCGGTCTCATCAGCTTCCGCGGCATCTCCGGCCTCTACAACCAGAACTACGTCGATGGCGCCAACAACAACCAGATGCTCTTCAGCGAGGCCCGCGGCCGCGCTTCAGGCGCTCCGTACGTGTATTCAGTCGACTCCATCAAGGAGTTTCAGACGGCGATCTCCAACTACTCAGTCGAGTTCGGACAGGCCGTCGGAGGCCAGGTCAACGCCATCACCAAGTCGGGAACCAACCAGACCCACGGCGATCTGTTCTACTATCTGCGCTATCCGACGCTCAACGCGCTCGATCCCCAAACCAAGTGGAGCGCCAGATACAACACCCCCAATCCAGATGTGGCTGCCTTCCTGCTCACCCAGCCCATCCACCAACAGCAGCAGTTCGGCGGCTCCATCGGAGGCCCGATCCTCAAAGACCGGCTCTTCTATTTCTTCACCTATGACGGATTTCGCCGCGTCGGCAAGGCGCTTTACTACAACAGCAACACCATCACTCTGACGCCGACGGACGGCAACTCCGGCGGATCTGTCATCTCGCCCACCCAGTGCCCGGCCACCATCAGCGCGGATCAGTGCGCGAGCGCCCTTAACTTCATCATCGCCAACGCATTTGGTGCACCCACGCGCTATTCTCACTCGGACCTTTTCTTCCCGCGTCTCGACTGGCATATTAATGCGAAGAACGACGCCTTCGTCAACTACAATTTTTCGAATTACGATTCCACCTACAGCTACCAGGGCAGTCTCACCTTCAATGGCAGCTCTCCCTCGACCAACGGTCCCGCTAGCTATCACGAGCGCTTCCTGATCGCCGGTCTTACTACGCAGGTCTCCAGCCGTTCCGTCAACCAGGTTCGCTTCCAGTATGGCCGTGACCTGGAGACCATGAGCGCCAATGCTCCCGGCCCCAATGTGGCCATGGGAGTCTTCAGCTACGGTATGCCCAACGGGCTGCCCCGCGCCGCCGAACCCGACGAGCACCGCATTCAGCTCACCGATGTCTTCAGCACCGTGCATGGGCGTCATGCGTTCAAGTTCGGTGGCGACGCCAACCTTGTTCACGAGGTCATGATTAACCTCTTCCAGGGTGGCGGACTCTATGGCTACGCTAGCGGTACTCCAGCGCAGAACTTCCAGTCCTGGGTGCAGGACGCCTTCGCTGGCCAGCCCGGCGACACCGATCCGAATGCCGGCTCCCACTACTACGGCTTCACCCAGACCATCGACACGGTCCACACCGCAGCCAACACGCAGGGAACCGACGACTTCTGGATGAAGATGTTCGATGCCTTCGCCGAAGACTCGTGGAAGATACGGCATAACCTCATCGTGACGGCGGGCATCCGCTGGGATCTCCAGGTCACGCCTTCGCCCGGCCTGGTCAACCACCACTTCGAACCGATCTCGTCGATCTACACCTCCACGATCAAGAACGTCAACCGCTTCCAGCCGCGCCTGGGGCTGAGCTGGCAGCCTTATCAAGGCACGGTGTTGCGCGCGGGGTACGGTCTGTTCTCCTCGCTCAATCAGGGGTCGACCTACTACGCCATGCGTGTAGAAAACGGCGTGGTTCAGGTGACTTACAACTACGGTCCGACATCCGGGCTTAAGTTCCCCAATGTTCCCTTCCTGCCTACAGGCCCGTCGCTGGCCGGGGCGCTCTACCCGGCGGGTGGCGCTGCTCCTTCCATCGTTGCGCAGGATACGCCCGCTGTTGGAGCGCAAACCTTCCACGGCCTCGATCCGAACTTCGTTCCGCCGCTGGCGCATGAGGCCGAACTCGGCATCGAGCAGCAGCTTCCCGGACGCCTCTCCCTCTCGATTGGCTACGTCGGAACCCGCGGCATGCGCCTGCCGGTCTTTCTCGACGCCAGCCTCGTCGGCCAGACCCCGCACGGCGCGGCCACCTACAACGTGCTCGACGGTAGCTCGGACCACAACCTCATCAAACAGATCACCGTGCCGGTCTATCTCTCCACCGACCGCAAGGTCCAGAGCAGCAATGACCTCGTAGACGCCAGCGGAAAACCTATCCCGCTGCAGTCCATCAATACTGGCTACAGCGTGGCCAATACCTGGTACAACTCCATGGCCGTTTCCGTGCGGCGTCCCTTTGCCAATGGTCTGGAGCTGCTCGTCAACTACACCTGGGCCAAGGCGACGGATACCGGTCAGGTTCTGGGGACCGGCGGAACCTTCTACGGCGGCAACTTTATTCTTGACCCCAACAACGTCCGCGGCGAGAACGGACTCTCGGACCTCGACGTTCGCAATCGTTTTGTCGGCAGTTTTGTTTACAACCCGCACCTCTTCCAGAGCAACAAGTGGAGCAAGACGATCATTGATGGCTTTACCTTTGCCGGGACCCTCACGGCTTCGGCGGGTCAGCCTATTGCTGCCGCCATGTACGGAACCGTCTATAACGGGACACCATTGCTGGACGCGAATGGCGCTAAGACCACAAATATCGTTGCGCAAGGCGGTATCTTCGGCGGCGCTATGAACAACAGTTCCGGCGCTGCTACCACGGGACGCTCTCCGCTGATCGGACGCAACAGCATCATCGGACCGGGCTTCAACAACCTCGATCTCCGCGTCTCGCGCGATGTCCCCATCCACGAGTCGATGAAGCTGCAGTTCACCGTGGAGTCCTTCAACCTGCTCAACCGCCGGATCATCAGCGGAGTTAGCTCCACATACTCCCAATACAATGCGCTGAGTGCCTGCCCGGCAGGGCAGACGCCAGGTCCGGACGGCGCTCCGCTGCAAGGGTGCATAGTCCCATACGCTGGAACCGGAGCTTCGGCGTTTGGAGCTCCGTCCGTAACCAGCAACAGCCTCTACGGTCCGCGTCAGCTCCAGGTCATTGGCAAACTCTTCTTCTAACCAGCACGGGTAAGAAGCAGTACAACCAGATGCCCCACATCCGACGGTAAAACCGTCGGATGTGGGGCATCTGATTTTTCCCGGGTTGCCCTCGCGAATCCCTGTAACTTCGTGGTTATTCTCGCTGGCTGGAAACCTATTGCCTGTTTTTATCATCGAACTTGACGGTTCAAATCTCGGAGAATAGCACGTAATTCTGCGACGGCGCATAGGCCAGGCGAGCGGGTTCTACTACATCTGAATAGCAGTTACGGCCATCTATTGTGCTCGAAACGAAGGGGCTCCTTCTTGCAGTTTCTTTGAGGAGGTGACGATGAAGCACACTAAGAGGCAGGTATGCTTCGGCATCCGGGTTCTGGTTTCATTCCTGTTTGTCCTGCTGACTACATACGCATACGGTCAGGCCGTCTACGGGTCCCTCTTTGGAACTGTGGCCGATCCTTCGGGAGCCATCGTCCCTGGCGCGCAGGTAACCGTAACCAGCGTCGAGCGAGGCACCACCTACGCAACCCAGACCAACAGCGATGGTTTCTGGCGAGTAGGCAATCTCATCCCTGGCACATACTCCGTAGCGGTTACGGCGGGAACGTTTGCTACCGGTGAGGTCAGGAGCATTGAGCTGAACGCCGGAGTCTCCCAGCAGGTGGTTATCACGCTGCAGCCGCAGGGTTCGCGTCAGGTGGTTACGGTGACCTCGGAGGTTCCGGCGCTGAAGACCGACCGCGCTGAGATTTCCGAGATCATGAACGAGCGGTCCATCGCCCAGCTGCCCAACCTGACCCGGAACTTCACTCAGATAGCCCTGCTTACGCCGGGAATGCAGCGCTCTACCTTCAACATCCTGGGGCCGGAGAACCCGCAGGGCGGCATCGCCATGAACTCCAATGGCTCCAACTACGGCGTGCAGGGATTCGTGCTCGACGGAACCGACAATCGCGAGCCGGTGCTGGGAATTATTGTCATCAATCCGACCCTGGACTCCATCAGCGAGATGAAGGTCACCACGCAGAACTACGAAGCCGAGTATGGCGGCGCGGTCGGCGGCATCATCAGCGCCAGCACCAAGTCGGGCGGCAACGCGCTTCATGGAGACGTCTTCTGGTACCGGCACAGCAACGCCCAGCAGGCGCGCGATCCGTTTGCGCAGTCAGCGCGCGACCCCATCACGAACCGTTATCTCCCCGGCGCGCTTTATAACCAGTTCGGCGGAGCGGTGGGCGGACCCATCATTCCCAACAAAGCCTTCTTCTTCCTGGACTATCAGGCCACGCGGCAGAGGCTGGGCACCAGCCTGCGGCAGTCGGTTCCTACGCTTGAGGTGCGCAACACCTGTCTGGCTGCGGGAAGCGCGACCTGCGATCTGAGCGAGTATGTGACGTCGGGCAACATTTACTACCGGGCCACGCCGGGAGGACCGGCGACGGCCTATGCTCCCAACGCGGTTCCGACGTCGCTTCTGTCTCCGCAGGCGCTGTTCTTCCTGCGCGAGCTTCCGCCTCCGAATACGGCGGGGCCATCGCCGACGGTGGGCAACTTCGTGGCCTCGGGAAACGGAATCAGCAACGCCGATCAGCCCGCCGTGCGCTTTGACTACCATATCGGCGCGAGGATGAACGCCTTCGGACGCTACAACTATGCTCTCTACCGGCTGACTGGCGCTCCGGCCTTTGGCGTGGCTGGCGGCGCGGGATTCGGCATCACCAACACGACCGGCACCTCGAATGTGCAGAACCAGAGCGCCACCGTTGGCCTGGACTGGGCACTGCGCAACACCCTGCTGACGGAGATTCGCGTGGGCTTCATGAGCTATCACGTCTCCGAGAACAAGTACACGCTGGACACGCCTGCAACGGACGCGGACATTCCCAACCTGAACACGCTGCCGGATACGGCAGGCCTGCCCAGCTTCAATATCACCGACGGCAGCATCAGCAACTTCGGCAACCAGAACTGCAACTGCCCGTTGCGGGAGAGCGAGCAGGTCTTTCAGTTCGTGAACAACTGGACCTGGGTTAGAGGAAGGCACGCGATCAAGTTTGGAGCGGATATTCGCTACGCGAAGAATCTCCGCAACGCCAGCGACAACAACCGCACCGGCGTGCTGAACTTCAACAACGGCGCCACGCAGGCGCCGCTCGGGGAGGACGGCGCCGGATCGGGTTTCGCCTCGCTGCTGTTCGGACAGGTCAATGAGTTCCAGCGCTTCAACGTCTATCTGGAAGATGCCTCCAACCGGCAGAAGCGCTTCGGATTCTTCGGGCAGGATAGCTGGCGCGTAAGGCGGAATCTTACGGTGAACTACGGCGTGCGCTGGGACATGATCTATCCGGAGACGGTGAATGCCGCAGGCCGGGGCGGCTTTGCTTCGCTGGTAAGCGGAGGCACCAGAGTCGCCGGTGTCGCTGGCATCGGCACGAACGGCGGCCAGAAGATGGATTATACGTTCCTTGCGGGCCGTCTGGGATTCGCCTGGCAGATCTATCCCGACACGGTGCTGCGCGGAGGCGTAGGCCAGGTCTATGACGACGTGGGCTTCTTCGGAACCCTCTTCGGAAGCGTTCTGACGCACAACCTGCCCGTGCTCGCCAACGAAGATATTAACGCAGGCAACGTCATCGGCGACTATATTACGACGCTGTCCGCTCCGCCGGTTCGTCCACCGGCTCCGTTCGTTCCGTCGGACGGAATCATTCCGCTGAGCGATAACTTCGGGCCGCAGTTCCGGCCCGAGCGCATCCAGTTGCCGAGCGTGTATCAGTGGAACCTCACCTTGCAGCAGCAGTTTGGCGGCAGCACCACGATGGAGATTGCTTACGTCGCCAACCGCATTGAGAAGAGCTATCCCGGCGAGACGTATGGGTACGACCTGAACACTCCAGTCCTTGCGTCAACACCGGCGGAGCTGGCCTCGGGGAATTATGCGCAGCGGCGTCCGTACTATCAGCACTTCATCGCTCCCTATAACGGCGGAATCAATGTTTGTTGCAGCAACGGCATGACCTCGACCTTTCCGGCAGGCAATGGCTGGTATAACGCCTTGCAGACCAAGCTGGATAAGCGCTTCTCGCATGGGCTGCAGTTCAACGCCAACTATGTGTGGTCGCGCGCGATCAATTATGCCAACGATAACGTCTTTGCCCGTTATCCACGAGCCAGCCGCGGGCCGAACGATACCAACCGCAACAACGTCTTCGTGATGAGCGGCATCTATCAGCTTCCCTTCGGCAAAGACCGCATGTACGGGGCTCATAGCAGCCGCTGGATGGACTATCTGATCGGCGGCTATACGGTCAGCGGCGCATCGTCGTGGCTGAGCGGAGCTCCGTTTACTCCGACCTTCTCCGGCTGCGGCTTGCAGCAGGACCTCGACACCAACTTCAACGGTCCGGGACGCTCAAGCGACTGCCGTCCGGACAAGGGAACGGGCTTCCGGGTGCACGCAGGCTCCTTCGATCCAGCAACGCTCTCGGTGCGGCTCTTTACGCCTATGTCGGCTCCTGTAGGCACGCCTGGCCAGTTTGCGTTTCTGTCGCCCGCATTTGCAACCTTCGGCAACGTGGGCCGCAACTCCTTCCGCGGGCCGAACCAGTTTACGTTTGACGCGGCTTTGCTGAAAGACATCCCCTTTACCGAGCGGGTGAAGGGGCAGTTTCAGTTCCAGGTCTTTAACCTGTTCAATCATCCGGCGCTGGATATTCCCAACGCCTCGGGCGCGCGCTGTGTCGATTGCGCCACCGGCGGCGTCATCACGAACATCGATCCGAACATTCCCATGCGCCAGCTTCAGTTCGCGCTGCGTGTAGCCTTCTAAGGCAATTCAGTATCAGCCGCGGCAGCCCGGGTGCCCCATCCTTCGTCCGCCGATACATGTGCGGGTATCCACATCTTCGGATCGGACGAAGGGTGGGAATGTAGACTGCTCAGCGCGCTGTTTCGGAGGTTCGGGTGTTTGCGTGTGGCTTGATTCGTTTCCTTCGATCGATACGTTTGAGAGACGTTACATACCGCAGTATGAACATCCTGCTCTCCCACCCTTCGTCCGCCCGGACGAAGCAGGATATCCCAGCACACCCATGGCGGACGAAGGATGGGGCACCCGGGCTGTTGTGGTTTGTCATAGCTCTGTCTGCCTCTGCCGCCCTGGCGCAGGGAGATTTGGAAACGCTGCCTCAGTTTCCTCTGACGAACGGGCCGCTTGCCATTCATCAGGCGGTGCTGCCCGATCATCCCTTCACCGTGACCGGCGAAACCGGAGCCATTCTCGGCTTGCAGGATGGCTCTGTGGAGGTGTGGTCGCTGCCGACGAAGGTCTTCAGCAACCTTCGTCTGTCGGCGATGCTCGATGACTACTCCGTTCCCATCAACCTGAACACGCTGGCGGCGACGATTGACGTTCAGCCAGACCACACGACGATCACTTATTCTCACGCTGCGATTACCGTGCGGCAGCACATGTTTATACCAGCAGGCGAGGATAACCCTGCCAAGGGACCGATACTCTTCTTCGAGATCGAGTCGGTCCGGCCCGCAACGCTCACCATCTCTCTGGACCCAGCGATGTACCAGATGTGGCCTGCGCCGGCGTTTGGGAGGCCATCGGCGAAGTGGGTTGCGATGGGAACGGGCGGAGGCTACGTGTTGTCGACCGACAATCCGGAAAACTTCGGCATGGTGGCCATGCCGAATGCAACGCCGGGAATTATGGCTCCGTATCAGGAACGTCCGCAGGCACTGCCGTTGCAGTTTCTGGTTCGTTTCGATCCCAAACGGGATGCAGGAAGGTTCTTCCCCCTTCTGGTCGAGGTCAGTCAGCCCGGCGAGAGAAACTCGCGCGCCGCAGTCGCTCAGATGCAACAACGGTTGATGGCGCAGGCGCGCGCGCTGCCGGAGGCCTACCGTAAGACGCAGGACTACTACGATCATTTCTTCGATCATCAGCTGACCGCGCATACTCCGGACGCGCGCTTCGACGCCGCGCTGCGCTGGGCAGTCCTTGCTATCGACAAGAGCCGAGTCCGCACGGACGACGAGGTAGGGCTGGCCGGAGCCTGGTATCCGTCCTTCGATTCGAATCGCCCCGGCTTCGGCTGGTTCTTCGGCAGGGATACGCTGTGGACGCTCTACGCGGTCAACAGCTACGGCGACCGGAAGCTGGCCCGGCAGGCGCTGGAGTTCATTGCCCGCCGCCAGCGCAACGACGGCAAGATTATGCACGAGTACGCGCAAACGGCGGCCACGCTCACGGGCAGCATGGAGTGGTCGCAGCTGGATTACATGTACGCCTCGGCAGACGCGACCCCTCTGTTCGTTCTGGCGATGGAGGATTACGTCCGCACCACGGGCGATGTGGATTTTCTGCGATCGCACTGGGAGCAGGTAAAGAAGGCCTACGCCTTCACCCGCGCGCATGAGACCAACGGGGTGTACGACAACAGCCAGGGCACGGGATGGGTCGAAGCGTGGCCTCCGAAGATGCCGCATCTGGAGCTGTATCTGGCGGCGCTGGACCGGGCTTCGAACGCAGCCGTCGCAGAGCTGGCGCAGATGCTCGGAGACGACGCTCTGGCGCGGAGCGCAACCGCGCAGGCCGCGCATATCGCCGATGCGATTGCGAAGTACCGGCAGAGTAACGGCCTGTACGCCTTCAGCAGGAACAGCGATGGAAGCTACGACAGCACCCAGACCATCTTTCCCAGTGTAGCCGTATGGGGCGCTGGCTGGACTCTGCCTGAGCCGGGGCCGATGCTGACGCTGTGGGCGTCGCATCACTTTGACACGGACTGGGGCGCGCGCTCGGTCAGCGACACAGAGTCGGTCTTCGATCCGATCAGCTATCACCAGGGTTCGGTGTGGCCCTTGTTTACCGGATGGGCGTCGATGGCGCAGTACCGCGCCGGACGGCCTCTGGCCGGTTACGCGGCGCTCATGCGCAACATGGATCTTACCTGGGAGCAGGATCCCGGCTCTGTCACCGAGGTGATCTCAGGCATGTTCTATCAACCCCTGCCGCGCAGTTGTTCGCATCAGTTGTGGTCGTCGGCCATGGTGGTCAGCCCGGCGATTCGCGGACTGTTTGGAGTTCAGGCAGATGCGATCCACCGCACGCTCCTCGTCGAGCCGCATCTTCCTGCCACATGGGATTCCGCCGAGCTGAACAACGTTCGCATTGGCGGCGATCTGTTTTCCATAGCGATGAAGCGCGAGCAGGGAAGTCTGCAAATAACGGTGCAGTCCGGCAAGGAGACGGTGCTTTGCCTGACTGCCGATACCGCTGCTGCAATCAACGAGTGCCATGCTCAACCCGCGCGGGTGCATTCGCTGGCTTTGCCGCTTCCTCCGGTTGAGGTCAGCATGGATGACCCGGGTCTTCCCCAGGCAGGCGCAACGACGAGCCAGCCCCGCGTGATCGAGGAGACCTATGTTGCCGATCATCTGGAGCTTACCCTGGAAGGCATCGCAGGAACAGCGACTGAGCTTTCGCTGCGTAACAACGGCAATGTCGCGCCACGGGTCGAGGGGGCGGAGCGGACAGGAGAGGGGCTGCGGGTTAAGTTTGCCGCCGCGGCGACCTCAGGTTTTGTCGCGCAGAAGGTGCGTGTCTCCTGGTAATCCGGGTGCCCCACTCATGCGCAGCATCATCGCGCATGGGTGGGGTTTGAACCAGCAAGACCCCACCCATGACGATAAAACCGTCATGAGTGGGGCACCCAAATGTAGCCGGATTGTTATGTGGGAAGACTTTAGAGCGGAAAAATACGTCTAATCTGGTGGGATGAGGCAAGATCGGGTTCATCGGATTTTTCCTGCGGGGCTGGCGGCGGTGATTCTAGCAACGATGCCGGGATCGGCGCAGATGCACAAGGTTGACCAGCCCGGCAAGGTCGTGCGCGCCGTCGGCGTCTATGAGTGGACCGGCGATTTGAACAAACCTAAGGCCAGCCGGTTTGTGCCGGTTTCGGTCTTCATCGACAACGAGTTCCAGGATGCGGGAGTGTACCTGGCGCGGCCCATGCCCTTCGCGCTGGAGACGGGAAATCTCTACGAGCTGGATGATGCGGGGCTTGCCGAAGGAATGCTGGAGCTTTCCTATGCCCGCCGCGTACAGGCGAACGACGCGGCGGGAGCGCCAGAGTTCGATGACGGCTGGCTGGGATATGG
>WQYS01000055.1 GCA_009781125.1 Acidobacteriaceae bacterium
CAAAGCGGTCCGGATGCAGCCTGCGGCTCAGCGTGTAGAACTGCTTCTCCAGCGCCTCCGCGTCGAGAGTCAATCGGCGCGGAAGCGAGAAGACCTCAAAGTAACTGATCGAATCGATTGCCATCGTATCTCTATGGTATAGATGCGGATCAGATTCCCTTTGCCAGCTCGACTGGCGGCGTATTCCATCCCTCGACCACCAACTTTGCCGCATGCGGCGGCTTGACGCGCGTGAGGTCGATGCCGATACTGGCGCGTTCCCCGGCTACCAGCGAAATGTAGTTGTCGGAGTACAGAACCGGAGCCAGCAGTTGACCGGTGGCTTCGTCCACCAGCTTCAGCCGAACCATCAGTGCTATGCCCGGCGACGAGTTCACCAGATCGACCGTAAGGCGTCCATCCTTATCCGCACTGACGGCGCCGGTTACGGCGGCCTGCGGCATCTGCTCCAGCGCTTCGTACTTCCACTCTTCTTTGCCGCGCCAGTAGAAGTTTGTAGCCAGCACGGAACCTGCGGCGTCCTTCAGCGCCAGGCGGATGAAATGCACGCTCGACAACGAACCGGCCTTGTCCTCTTCAAACAGCGTCATGCACGGCTGCGCGGTGTTGGCTGGACAGTCAAGATGCGCGCTCGCAGTCTGCACCACGGAGCCGTCGAGGTTGTAGATGGCGGCTTCGGCGGAGAGTCCCTTCAACTCGGCGAAGCCGTGATTGATCGCCTTCACCTGGTTGGTCACCGGGTTCCACTGGATATGCACAGGCTCGCAGGCCTTGCGGCAGGCGAAGTAGGCGGCAGTGGCATCGCCGTAGTAGTCATACAGGTTCCAGAGCAGCGACGGCCAGTCCGGGTTGCTCATCCATATCATCACTCCCGTGCAGTCGTTCCACATGCGGTCGTTCCAGGATTCGTAGATGGCCTTGAAGACCTCCATGTTCACCATCTGCGCCTTGCGGCAGAAGTCCTCGACCCCCTTCGGCTCGCCGTATTTAGCGATAGCGGCCTGCGTGGTGCCGCACAATTCGTTGGCCTTCCACCAGCCCCCGCCCAGCCACCAGTCGTGCAGGCCCCACATCTCATTGACTGGCCACAGCTTGTTGTGGGGCATCATGCGCCTCATGCTCTCTACCGCCGGAATGGTAGGCGAGGCAATCTCCGCGCGGAAGCCGTGGGCAAAGTCCCGGAAATAGAAGCTCGCCGGCCGCGTGTTGTACGGCCCGTCGCCGTTCGTAGGCGGAGTCTGGGTCGAGCAGTGCAGGAACAGCCGCGTGCCATCCAGTTCTTCGGCCATCAACGGCATTTCGGTCAGAATCGGGTCCTTCGGAATCATTTCATTGGCTGTGCACCACAACGCCACGCAGGCATGGTTCCTGCGCCGCAGAAAGCGGTCGCGCGCGTTGGCCAGCCACATGCCGGGATCGTCCGGCATGCATCCGGTCGACATGCCGAACTCCTCCCAGACCATCAACCCGCACTGGTCGCACAGCTCGAAGAACTCGGATTTATCCACATTGCCTGCGTTGTTGCGGATGATGTTGAAGTTCATCTCTTTTTCCATGCGCAGCCGCCACTCGAATCCCTCGCGGTCGCAGCGGAGCAGCCCCTCATCCATCCCCCAGTTGGCCCCGCGGGCAAAGATGCGCTGCCCGTTGCAGAAGAATTGCAGAGTTTCCTGGCTCTCTTTGTCCGTGACGCCCACGTTATTGGAAATTTTGGCGATGTCCCACTCTGTAAGTGAAGCCCGTTCATAGGTGAACTCGCGCACGCCGACCCGCGACTTATGCGCGTCCGACAGCTTGCCGCCCGAGCGAAACTCAATCGCAAGATCGTAGAGATTCTGCTCGCCACTGCCGTTCGGCCACCAGAGCTTCGGATTCCGCATCGATAACTCAGGCACAGAGGACTTATCGAAGGTCAGATGTTTGGTTTCGCCGCCTTCGATCGTTACCGCTCGCGCGAACTCAATCTCCCCCAGCCGCACCATCAGCTCGCCCTTCGCGGCCACGCTGGAATGGTTCTGCAACTCCAGCTTCAGCGTCAGGTCGGCACGGCTCAGGTTGCCGAACTCCGGAAAATGCGTGCTCACAAAGGGATTCTTCACCGTCACATCGCCGGTCTGCGTGACCGTCACATGGTTCCAGATTCCCGTGTTGCGGTCGTGAATCGTCGGCAGCCAATCCCAACTGTCGCCCTCGAGGAAGGTGGGTTCGTTCCTGGGGAATTCCCAGGGCCAGTCGTAGTTGTTGAGCTGCTTCGGCATCACCTCGCCCGGCTTCGGAACCGGCATCACCAGCACCGCTATGCAGCTCTTCCTGCCCGGCGTCACCAGCTTGGTGACGTCGAACCGCCCGCGCAGAAACGCTCCGTCGATGCTTCCCGCAAGACTCCCATTGACGTAGATATAAGCGCGATAGTTGATGCCGCCGAAGTTCAGCCAGACCCGCCGCCCCGCGTAACTCGCCGGCAACTCCAGCTCGTTGCGGTACCACCAGTTGGTGTGACAGAAAAACTCTGATATCTGCTTGTTGTCGTCTCCATAGAACGGGTCGGGAATGGCGCCGGCGTTCAGGTAACTCGTCAGCACCGTACCGGGTACGGTCGCCGCCATCCACCGGCTGTCGTCGAAGCCGGGGCGCGAGATGGCTGCCGCCGACTTGCCGTAAATCGTGGACTCGTCTGCCAGCCGCCAGCCTCCGCTCAGATGCAGCGTGCCGTCCGCGTCCGGCGGCGGCACTGCCGATGGCGTATCTTCGACGCCGCCCTCGCCGTACACCTCGAGGGACTTCAGCATGTAGCCCTCCGGCCTGGGCTTCGCCGACATCAGAAGCCGCAGGTAGCGGGCCTCAGTCCCGGGCAGAGCGATCTCCTCGACGCCGCCCTTGCCGCTGGACGTCTGCTGCACGCCGCGCCAGTTCTCTACCAGCCCCGTTTCGACTGAGGGACCGCTGTCAGACGAGACCTGCACCTGATACGCCTGAGCGTAGTTGGCTCCCCAGCGCAGCACCACGGACCGGACCTTCACCACCGCTCCCAGATCCACGTAGATCCATTGCGCGTCGGCTTTGTCGCTGTGCCACTCGCGCCAGGACGGCAGGTTCGCCGTCGCAATCTGTCCTGTGCTGGTGAAATCCGCTGCGCTGGAGGCCCATGTCGCCCGGTTCATCGCCAGATTCCGCTTGCCTGCCTCGGTGTTGCCAGCCGCCATCACCCATCGCGGCGTCATCACTGCTGTCGAGGCCAGCACGCCCAGCTTCAATACTTCACGCCGCTTCCACATCTCCACGTTCCCCCCCGCTTGTCTGCCAATCCGTTGAGCACAGCGGCCTCTATAGAAATAGAGGCCGCACGCTTGTGCAATTGTTTATGCAATCATCTTATACGCTGAAGGTAACGGTGGTCTGCCCCCGGCAGAGACACGGTAAAATATCCACAATGCTCCGCTCAGCCTTCCTTCCCTTCTTTCTTGTTGCGCTTCTGGCTCCGTTTGCCGGTCAGTGTCAGACTCCGAAACCGGCCTGGCAGACGGCCATCGAACAGCGCCGCGATAAACTTGTCGAAACCTACGGCTCCGGCACAGACGCCGAACTGCGCGACCAGTTGCTGAAGATGCGCGACGAGGACCAGATCGCGCGCGGCCTGAAGAGCAGTCCCGCTTCAGACGATCAGGCTGCTCCCGCGCAGGAGACCATGAAGGAGCTGCTTGCCAGCGACGCCCGCCGCACCGATGCGCTGAAGGAGATCTTTGAGCAGAAGGGATGGCCCACCATCGCGCTGGTGGGGATCGACGCCTCCAACGCCGCCATGCTGGTCCTGACGCACACGGCGGACCACGACTGGCGTCAGCAGATTCTCCCCAGGCTGCAGGAGCTGGCCGACGGCGGCAGAATCGATCCGTCGTCGTATGCGCTCGTGCTCGACAAGGAGCTGGTTGCTGCGGGCAAGCTGCAACGCTACGGATCGCAGTTCACGGCGCTCGGCGGCAAGATCGCCATGTACGCGGTCGAAGACCCCGCTCATCTGGACGAACGCCGCGCCGAAGCCATGCTTCCGCCTATCGATGTTACGAAACAGCAGATGTCCACCATGTACGGAATGCAGGTGAGCACGGACGTCGTGATGGCGACTCCGGCACAGACAGATGCTCCGGCTAAAACAAGGGCCGCTCCCGCAAAGGCTGCGTCGGCCAAGGCAAAAAAGTAACTTGCATGACTCTGCACCAGGCTTTCGTATCCGATGAGAACTTCATTCCCTGATCTCTCAGACACGGCGGCTAAACAGTTGACTCAGCGCCCGTTCAGGTCTGAAGCCCTCAGACGCTTTCGCGCGCCATGGCGAACTGTTAACACCCAGACGATTTTCCGGCCCTCATCAACCTCATAGAGAACACGGTAGACATGCGGTTTCCTGCCATAAAGAAGGTGACGCAGCTCTCGTTTTATCCTGGAGCTTTCCATCGCGACAGGACAACGGTACGGGTACTTCTCCAGCGCCAGTATTGCCTGCTCCAATCCATTGAACCAGCGGGCCGCAGCCCGTGATTCCACCGCATTCTTCTCGATGTACAGAACTTCAAGGTCACGGTCCGCTCGCGCGGCAAACTCAACCTGGTATCGCATATTTACGGCGGATTCTGTTAAAAACCGTTCTGGCGGGGAGGGTCCGTGCGTTCGCCACGTCGTCCAGACCCTGACGTATACCCTCTTCCGCATCGGCGCGCGCGGCAATATCGAGAAGACGCTGGTATGCCTCCACATCCTGTACGACCGCCGCCGCCTTTCCTTTCACTGTAAGCACGACCGGCCGCTTGGTTTTCCTGAGCTGCTTCATAAAATCGCCGGAGCTTCGCCGGAAGCTCGTCAGCGATTGAATATCCCTGGCGATATTGAGCATGCTTTCTCCCCAAATAGAGCACCTAAAAAGGTGCTAATAGAATACAACACACGGGACCGCTCCACGCTCAAGCCTCTTTACACTGAGAAGCTGGAACCGCAGCCGCAGCTCTTGGTCGAGTTGGGATTGATGAAGTTGAAGCCCTGACGCATCAGCGTCTCTTCGTAGTCGAGCACCATGCCTGCCAGATAGATAAAACTCTTCGGGTCCACGAAGACGCGCACCGGAGCGCCATCCGCCGGGTCGCCCGCCGTCTCGAGGCCCGCGCCGAAGACGAACACGCGGTCACGCTCCCGCGGCTGCGAGTCGAAGCGTATGGAGTAGCTCATCCCCGAGCAGCCTCCACCCTGAATTCCCAGCCGCAGCCCGCCCTCGACAGGCGAGACGCCTGCCTTCGCCAATGCTATGCGAATCCGCTTCAGAGCCTTCTCTGTAATCTCAATGGCCGCTTTCGCGCGAGGCTGCTGGCCTTCGGCGGTCAGCAGATGCATTCCGGCAAGATGGGCTACCGCGGGTTCGCACCCTGGTTCAACGGGCTTCCTTGCGGCTTCGATCTCGGCTGCGGTTTGTATGGTTACCATCGCCATATCAGCTCACCGCCGCCGCTGCCGCAGGAGCCGCCTCGGCTACGTTATTCTTCTTCTTCCAGTCGCTGATAGCCGCGTGGATAGCATCCTCGGCCAGCACCGAGCAGTGAATCTTCACCGGCGGCAGGGCCAGCTCTTTGACGATATCGGTATTGGAGATCGCCAGTGCCTCGGAGACGGTCTTGCCCTTGACCCACTCGGTGGCCAGCGAGCTGGAGGCGATCGCCGAACCGCAGCCGAAGGTCTTGAACTTGGCGTCCTCGATGACCTCGGTCGCCGGGTTGACCTTGATCTGAAGGCGCATGACATCGCCGCACTCGGGCGCTCCCACCAGACCGGTGCCTACCTCCTGCGATCCCTTGTCCATGGTGCCGACGTTGCGCGGATGATTGTAGTGGTCTACGACTTTATCGCTGTATGCCATCGAAAGAATCCTCGCTTCTATAGCCTTAGATGATATATCGGACCGATTTGGTGCGCAATAGGGCAATTCTAGGGTCGAGAAAGAGAGTTGCACTCAGTATGTTCGGTAAATAATTGACAACTATATAGTTGTAGCAATCGGAGGATGATTAATCTGGAGTTGCATGAAGTGCCTAAAAATCAAAGCGCCGAAGGCGCGCTCCATACCAGCCTGGGGCGAAGCCCCAGGAGAAGGATGCCTACCGATAAACAAAGGGCTGAAGGCCCGTTCTATTAGGCTCGGCACGAATTTATAGGACGGGCCTTCAGCCCTTTAAAACAAAATCGGCTCTTTTCCTGGGGCTTCGCCCCAGGCTGGTATAGGACGCGCCTTTGGCGCTATTCACTGGCAATTCCATCTGCGGCGGAAAGTTTTCAGAAAGATGAGAAAATCAATAGAGTGACCGGGGCGCGCCGAAGGAGGGGAGTTTCCTTTCCGAGGGAAACTTTTGCACTGCGCAACCGTCAGTGAAGAGAGTACATGCCAACGCTTGAGACGCCTCCCAACGCCACGCCGCCCTCCCCGCAGCCTGTTAAGGTAGTGCGGTCGGCTCGCTACGGCGACCTGGAGGAGTACGAGGTTCTCCATCTGCTGGACGCCATGGACGACGAGCGCGCCCGCGCGCGGTTTCGCGAGGCGCTCTATATCTCGTCCATCTTCTGCATGTTTGTCGCCTGGTTCCTGCTGTACGGACCGCAGGTGATCTTTCATCAGCCCAAGCTCATCAATCCGGCGGACGTGCTGAAGCAGCGCGAGCTGACCTACCTGAACATGCCCGTGGATACGCCCAAGCCGCTGCCGAAGAAGCCCACCAACAACATCAGCGACCAGAACCGCACGCAGCAGACTCCCAAGCCCGTTCTGGACCAGAAGACGCTGGAGCAGTTGCGCCGCGAAGAGCCTGCCCCGCAACCGCCCGCGCCTGAGCCGCCGCAGCAGCAACAGGCCCAGCAGCCGCCCGCGCCGCCTCCGCCGCCACTGCATCCGCAGCCGCAGCAGCAGGCCATGGTGGACGCGCCGCCTCCGCATCCTGCTCCCGCGCGGCCAGACTTTGGCAGCTCGCAGTCGGCAGGCGACGCCATCCTCCAGGCGGCGCGGCGGTCCCTGGCAACAGGAGGAGATTACGGCAGCGCGCCGTCGTCGCGCAGCAACCTGAACCTCGGCGGCGCCGAGATACTCTCCGACACCATGGGCGTTGATTTCAACCCCTATCTGCGCAGGATTCTGAGCGACATCTACAAAACATGGATTCCGCTCATCCCGGAGGAGGCGCGGCCTCCACTCAGCAAACAGGGCGAGACCCAGCTTCGCTTCATCATCCTCCCGGATGGACAGATCGGCGGCGTGTTTTATGAGAACTCCACGCATGACGAGGCCTACGACCGCGCCGCCTGGGGAAGCATCACCGGCGTCGGCCAGTTTCCGCCGCTTCCCAAAGAGTTCAAGGGACCGAATCTCACACTGCGCATCCGCTATCTCGTGAACATCAAGCCGTCGGAGGAGTAGCCCCTTCATGGCAGCCTCCGCTCAGCTACAGACAGATTCTTCCAGCCGCGAAGCCGAACGGCAGGAGAGGAAGCGGCAGCTTCGTGGGCTTCTTCTCCTGGCTGTCGTTGCGCTTGTCTTCAGCCTGCTGCGCGCCGGGCTGGGCCGCGTCTTTACGCACGGATGGTGGAGGCTGTGGTGAGTCCGGACGATGTTACCGCTCCGATGATCGTCATCGCCGGGCCTACGGCGAGCGGCAAGACCGCGCTGGCGCTGCGTATGGCCGAAGAGTTCGCGGGCGAGATCGTCAGTTGCGACTCGGTGGCCGTCTACCGCGAGATGGAGATCGGCACGGCCAAACCTACCGCTGAGGAGCGCGCGCTCGTCCCTCATCACATGATCGACATCGCCTGGCCCGATGAGCCGGTCACGGCGGGTGACTATAGCCGTCAGGCGCGCGAGGCGCTCGGCGGCATCGTTGAGCGCGGACGCCTGCCTATCGTCACCGGAGGCACGGGGCTGTATCTGCGCGCGCTGATCGATGGACTTTTTCCGGCTCCTCCGCAGCAGGAAGGATTGCGCGAACGGCTTCGCAGCATCGCGGCAAAACGAGGACCGGGTTATATGCACCGGATGCTGGCTCGTCTGGACGGCTCTGCCGCCCGCGCCATTCACGCCAACGACGTGCCCAAGGTTGTTCGCGCCATCGAGGTCTCGCTGGCCGCCCGCCAGCCGCTCACCGAACAGTGGCAGAAGGGCCGCGACCGGCTCGTCGGCTATCGTATCCTGCGGCTGGGGCTGAATCCGGAGCGCGCGCGGCTGTATGAGTGCATCAACCAGCGCGCCGCCGCCATGTTCGACCGAGGGCTCGTCGAAGAGACCGAACGGCTGATCGAACGCTACGGCGCAGGATGCCGTTCGCTGGGAGCACTGGGATACGCTCAGGCGGCGCGGGTTCTCAGCGGAGAACTCACCCGCGAGGCCGTCGTCGCCGAAGCGCAGCAGGGTCATCGCAACTACGCCAAGCGGCAGCTTACATGGTTCCGCCGCGAGCGCGAGATGCACTGGCTGAACGGCTGCGGTGGAGACGCCGACGTCTTCGATCAGGCTCGCAGGCTGGTTGCAGACTTCCTTATGACCAGCCACAACTGACCGGGTGCCCCATCCCGAGCTTTTGTTCAGCCGCGGGAAAGAAGCCTCTCAGCCGGTATACTCTTCCACTTGGTTCTGCGCGATCTCTTCTCTTGCTACCGCGCGGTGAGCCAGCATATGTCCTGCGGCTACGGAGAGGAAGCAGAGCACAACCGAAACAGCTACGTTTGCAAGCGCCCGCGCCCATGCTCCGGAGCGCATCAGGTCGAAGGTTTGCAGGCTGAAGGCGGAAAACGTGGTGAAGCCTCCGCAGATGCCTACCATCACAAACAGGCGAACATTGTCCGAGACGGCATAGCGGTCGCTCGCGAGCGTCAGGGTTCCGAAGAAGCCGATGACGAAGCTGCCAAGGATATTAATCGCCACGGTGCCGAAGGGAAATCCTTGATCGAGGTTCAGAGTGGCGCGGGTGATGGCGAAACGCAGGACTCCGCCCAGGGCGCTGCCCAGAGCGATCCAAAGATAGATCATGTGGCCTGACGAGCCTCCTCATGAGATCAAAAGTGGCAGAAGTCATCAGCCCGAACTCATGAGGGGCGGTTATGGGAGACCTCATTCCCGTCCGTCCATTTTACCCCTGCTAAAATTTTAGAGTCATGTCCACAGCAGCCACGCTTTCGCCCGAGGTTCTTGCCAAGTACCAGCCCGTCATCGGCCTGGAGGTCCACGTTCAGCTGCTCACCGCGACGAAAGCCTTCTGCGGCTGCATCAATCAGTACGGCGGAGAGCCGAATACGCACATCTGTCCGGTGTGCCTGGGCCTGCCGGGAGCGCTGCCGGTGCTGAACCGCCAGGCGGTCGAGTTCGCCGTGCTGGCCTCGCGCGCGCTGAACTGCGAGATACGCGAGACCAGCATCTTTGCCCGCAAGAACTACTTCTACCCGGACCTGCCCAAGGGCTATCAGATATCGCAGTTCGACAAGCCGATCGCCGAGAATGGCTGGATCGACGTTCCCGACGCCGAGGGCAAGACGAAACGCATCGGCATCACTCGCCTGCACATGGAAGAGGACGCGGGCAAGAGCCTGCACGATGGCTTTGCCGACTCCATCTCGCGCTCGTACATCGACCTGAACCGCTGCGGCACGCCGCTGGCCGAGATCGTCTCGGAGCCCGACCTGCGCACGCCCGACGAGGCCTTCGAGTACCTCACGCGGCTGAAGGAGATTCTGCTTTACACCGGCGTCAGCGACGTCAACATGGAAGAAGGCTCGCTGCGCTGCGACGCCAACGTCAGTGTCATGCTCAAGGGCGCCAAGCAGTTCGGCACCAAGGCCGAGGTCAAGAACGTAAATTCCTTCCGCTACATTCGCGCCGCGCTGGAGTACGAGATCGAACGCCAGATCGGAGTGCTCGAGGACGGCGGCCGCGTGGTGCAGGAGTCGCGGCTGTGGAACAACGCCGAGGGACGCACCTACTCCATGCGCTCGAAGGAGCAGGCGCACGACTACCGCTACTTCCCCGAGCCGGACCTTCCGCCGCTGGTCGTCGGCCCCGAGTGGCAGGCGGAAATCCTCAAGCGGATGCCGGAGCTGCCGGAGAAGCGCCGCGCCCGCATGATCGAGGCGTATGGGCTGTCCGATCAGGACGCCGCCACGCTGACCGCCACGCGCGATCTTGCCGACCGCTTTGAGGACGCAGCCAAGAAGGCCAAGTCACCGCGCCGCGTCGCTGCGATTCTTCTGTCGGAGATCACGATGCGCTTGCGCGCCGCGGAACTTGCGGACGACCAGTCGCCCGTCTCCATGGACGGAATCGTCGTCGCCGCCGATCTGATGGAGGCCGGCACGATCAGCTCCAAGCAGCTCAAGCAACTGCTCGACAGCGCCTTCGCCGAGGGCAAGGACTTCCAGGAGATCTACGAGCGCGACAAGCCGCGGCAAATCTCCGACACCTCGGTGATCGAGAAGATGATCGACGAGGTCATCGCCGCCAATCCCAAGCAGCTCGAACAGTATCGCGGAGGCAAGAAGACGGTAGCCGCCTTCTTCGTCGGCCAGGTGATGCGCGCTTCCAAAGGACAGGCGAATCCAGCGCTGCTCAACGAACTCGTGGTCCGCAAGCTAGACAGCCAGTAGCATCCCGCCGCACAGCTACGGTGCTTGCCGTGTAAGTGCGGTGCCGTCCCATGGGCCATCGGGTAAGTCGTTAGCGCTGCCAGCCACAATCATGCTGGTGTCGTTGGATGGTGTGACTGCATAGATCAGTTCACCACCGGAGCCTATACTGTCCACGTAAAGATTGCCGTTGCTATCAACAGCAATGCCGGTCCCGCCATTTGAGGGATCAAACGTTATCGCGGGTGCCGGGGTGATCGTACTGACAGTGTATGTAGAACCAGATGGTGTCAGCTTCCGAATGGAAATGAAATCCGCAACATACAGGTTTCCACTACTATCGATGGCGATCTGCATCGGACGATTGA
>WQYS01000056.1 GCA_009781125.1 Acidobacteriaceae bacterium
GGCGGTAAATCCGCGAACCATTGTCGTGCTTGTCGCCAGCTATCCTTACTCGATCCAGTGGGTTCAGGAGCATGTTCCCTCCATCCTGACGATGAGCCACAGCGGCGGGATGCAGGGCGCTGCGCTGGCGGAGATACTGTTTGGCGACTCCTCTCCGTCAGGACACTTGACCGTCACCTGGCCGGAGTCGATTACGCAGTTGCCTGCGATGATGGACTACAACATCCGGCGCGGCCGCACCTACATGTACTTCAAGCATGGCAAGCCGCTCTATGCGTTTGGCCACGGACTCAGCTATACGGCGTTTCGCTACTCGGATGTTCATGTAAGTGGCGACAGCCTGTCGGCGCAGGTCCCGGTAACAGTCGAAGCGACGGTTACCAACACCGGCCAGCGCAGCGGAGACGAGGTTGCCCAGCTCTACATTCAGCATCTCGGCTCGCAGGTGGAGCGGGCGAAGATGGAGCTCAAAGGATTCCAGCGCCTCTCGCTGAAGCCGGGGGAATCGGGCAAGGTGAGCTTCAGGCTGGCGGCAGCCGATGTTGCTTACTGGGATACGAAGTCAGAGTCGTGGACGGTGGAGAAGGACCGGATCAAGCTGATGGTTGGCGGCGCTTCGGACAGGATCGGCTGGCAGCAAGAGATCGACGTCCTTCCGTGACGGATAACATCATGATTCTAAATAAATTAAAAAAATGGACAACGATGTCTTGACAGCGATGTCATATGGGGCTTACTATTCGCTCAAACTTAGTTGAGGCAGAGGACAACGACGCATTTCAACGAAATGCCCTCCCCTCGATCTCCTGATTCTGACGAGCCGGAGATGGAGATGCGGTTCTGGAGAGATGCATGGCGTGAATGCTGAAGTGCTGGTGACGTGATGCCGCGCGCAACCTCTGGCGCGGGAGTTGAGGATGCAGTATTCAACGGTACAGAAGTACAGAGAAGCAAGGGAGAACTACCATGAAGACTTTTCCGGCCAGGAAAGGAATTAGATTCCAGAACGCGCTCTACTGGGTTTTGGGATTGCTGATGATAGCTTTCAGCGCCAGCTACGTGTTAGCGCAGGAGTTTCGCGCATCCATCACCGGCGAGGTGCAGGATTCTACGGGAGCTGTGATTTCCGGTGTTTCCGTCAGCGCCGTGAACAACGATACCGGCGTGCGTTACGCGACCAAGTCGAACGATCAGGGACTTTATAACCTGCTCTATATACTGCCTGGCAGCTATACGGTTACCGTAGAGGCCGCGAACTTTCAGACAGTCGTCTACAAGAACACGGTCCTGGACTCGGCGCAGAAACTTGGCTTGAATGTGACCCTGCAGCCGAAGAGCGTGGCTACAGAGGTAGTCGTCGAGGCGGATTCTCTGGCTCTGGATACGATCTCCGCGTCCACCGGCGGCGTTGTCGATCGTGTCAAGGTTGAAAACATGCCTAACACCGGCAAGATGGTGTGGGATTCCATCATCCTTACCCAGAACATACGCTCGAACGCGACCAATCCGTTCAACATCACGCCTCGTAATAACTCGACCAATAACACTTATGTAGTTTCTGGAACGCCGATGACGGGACATGCGTACTTCATTAATGGCGTTCCCGTTGGCGAGCGGGGTACATGGGATCTGACGCCCAGCACGGAGGCAACCGACCAGTTACAGGCTGGCGTCATGGCCTACGACGCCCAGTATGGACGCACCAGCGGCGGCAGCTTCAATACCAACGTCATGGGCGGCACCAATAAATTTCATGGAGCCGTGTGGGATTACTACGGCAATGCAGCGCTGAATGCCTATTCGTGGACGACCAAGCTGCTGGATCCGCTGCCACCGAAGCCGGAGAATACCCGCAATACCTATGGCGGACAGCTAGGCGGACCTATCTTCAGAAACAGAACCTTCTTCTTCGCAAACTTTGAAGGGTTACGCCAGCATAATACTGGAACAGTACAGAACACTGTGCCGCTGGCTAACTGGAAGAAAGGCGATTTTGCCTCGGATGTAAATACGAACGGCCAGCCTTACTACACAATTTATAATCCTGATCCTGCCGCGCTCTGTGCTCCAGGCTCAACAAAGCCAGGATGTCCAGGCACGAATATTGCATATGTGCGTCAACAATTTGTTGGTGACGACGGAATTGTCAACAAAATTCCCCAGGCAGTTATGAACGCCAATTCTATTGGACAGGCAGTGATAAAGCTCATGCCCGATCCGAACGTGTTTGTTGACGGTGTAGTTCCAGTCAACAAGAACTATACGGCGCTCAATCCGATTGTGTATCAGTACGACCAATATATTGCGCGGGCCGATCATGTCGTCTCCGATAACACGCGCGCGTACGGCATGTTCATGATGCAGATCAACGGTTATTTTACCGGCGGCAATATGTTTCCCAACGTGACAAGCACCCAGTCCTACCAGAAGGACAAGAACTGGATGGGTATGGCGGACGTGACGCATACCTTCTCCAGCTCGAAGGTTGCTGACCTGAAGGGATACTATGGAAAATACTCTTCCGTCACCACGGCAGGGCTTGCCATACCGCAAAACTTTCTGGCCAGCGATCTCGGACTGACCATGCCCGTGGTTCCGACCGTGGACAAGATGATTACGCCCACGTTTACCGGGTTAGGCACGAACCTGTTTGCGAATACCGCGAATGGCAACGAGACCGCGCTGGCAGGCGCTACCTTCAGCATGATGCAGCAGATGGCCCGCCACAACCTGCACTATGGCGCTGAGTTCATGAATATCCAGCGCGCGCCCGTGGGTATGATTGGAAATCCTCATGGCACTTTTAATTTCACTGGAGCATGGACGCAGTCGAATCCAAAGACAGCCGCGGCAGGAGAAGGCAATCCTACTGCCGACTTACTGCTGGGCTACCCGGGTAGCACTACCACGACTGCTGCAGGCTCCATTGACTGGGACCAGCCAAACTTCATGGTGATGCATTATTGGGCCTTTTACCTTCAGGACGATTACAAACTTCGTTCAAACCTTACTCTGAATCTTGGTTTGCGCTGGGACTATAACACCTCTCCTTACGATCGCCATAACAGAATGAACGCAGGCTTCTGCACAGACTGCGCCAACCCGCTGGCGGGCCTGATCGATCTGAGCGCGGCGAGTGCCGATCTGGGTGCTGGCGGCATGAGCGTCTCTCCGCTGACCGGAGGCATTCAGTTTGCTGGAGTGAATGGCGTGTCCAGCAAGCCTTCCCATATGTCATGGACCCAGTGGCAGCCCAGGATTGGCATCGCCTGGAATGTGTTTCCAGAGACAGTCATACGCGGCGGCTATGGCATCTTCTATTCCTGGGTGCCTATGGGCGGCAATCCCGGTGCTAACGGCACGTCCAATGATTATTACGGCTTCAGTAACACCACCACCTACACCGAAACCTATAGCGGCAGCGATCACCCGGATATCCCCTCGGACGATATTCCATCGGATGCCTTTTTGAAGGGAACGCCTTATCCCTACGGCGCCATTCCGCCGACAGGGGCGGGAGCGGGGTTGCAGACATTGCTGGGAAGCGCCATCAGCATGCAGAACGTTGAAAGACTCGCGCCCAGGACGCAGCACTGGTCCTTTGGCATTCAACAGAAGCTGCCCTGGGATATGCTGATGGACCTTGAGTATCTGGGCAGTTACATTGACCAACTGCCGGTCAGCCCCTTTATTAGCGCGCTTACCCCGGCGCAGCAGAAGTATTGCTATGACAACGAAAACAATCAGGCGTTGTCGTGCGATGCGACTCTGGGCGCTCCGGGCGCTGCGATCCAGAATCCGTTCTATGGCGCGTTGCCTCTGGCTACCAGCCTGGGAGGAAAGCAATACATAGCCCGGTCTTACCTTATGCGCTCGTATCCGATGTTCGATGGCGTTCAGTTGCAGAACGTTCCTATTGGAAACTCGCGTTACAACGGCATGGACGTTCGCCTGGAGCGGCGCATCAGGAACGCTAACTTTGTCATCGGTTATACCTATGCGAACTGGATGACCACGAACCAGTATCTGGATAACACCAACTTTATGCGCAGTGAAAAGCTGTGGAAGGGGCTGGACCCAGCCGACGTCAGGCACCACGTAAAAGCCAACATCGTTTATCCGCTTCCGCTGATTCATAAGAACGCCATGCTGGATGCGGTTGCAAATGGATGGCTGGTCTCTTCCACTCTGCTTTATTCGACGGGAAATCCGATCACCCTTTCGGATTGGGACTTCCAGTGGGGAGCTCCGATTGCAAGCACCGATACCGGCAGTTCGTCCGCTTGCACCAGTTACGAGGCCCCCGAAGGCCAGACCCGCAAGCGCTGGTACAACAACCATATCGAATGTTGGAAGCCACGGGCCCCGTGGGAGCCGCGCACGACGCCCAAATACATCGGCTTTATACGCATGTATCCCAGGGTGTTCTGGAACGCGGCTGTCACCAAGAACTTCACCGTAGTGCCGGAAAGACTCAACGTGCGCTTCCGCGCCGAGATGTTGAACGTTCCGAACCATCCGGAGTTCGCTGGCGGCGACGGAAACGCTCCGTCGATCCCGGGTAACATGACCAATCTTCCCAATCTTCAGTGTCCGGCAAATTCGATGAACTGTAGCGGACCTGGAACGCTTCCAACGCAAACAGACAATCAGCCGCGCCAGTTGATTGTGTCGCTCAAATTCATGTTCTAACAACGCTGACGCCAATCTCCGGAGTACAGATTCCGGAGGTTGGCGCTCAGTTGGATGACATCAGAGATGGTTCCAGGATGACGGCTTCATGAGGGGACTTGAGATGACGATAGTCAGAGGGAGATAAGAATGACGGACAGTATTCAGGTTCAGAATCCCGCAAGCCCCAACAAGTATTCCAATTTACCGGGCCAGGCCCGCAACTTGCAAGACAGCGGTGATATGCAATGAAAAAGAATCGATTTCCAGTTTGTACTGTACTGGGGCTCCTGTTGGTGTTGGGTATGGTTCCAGCGGCCTCTCACGCGCAAACTATCCAGGATAGCGCGAATAACCTCAACGTCGGCTTCTCGGCTACGGGATACACCGGATTGACGGCGACCGATACGCTCGTTCCGTACGTCAGTACGTTCAACGCAGCCAGCAGCAGCTACTACTCCACCAACAGCCTTACACAGCCTGTGCCTGGCCTCTGCGAGGCGTATGTCTCCGCCGACGTTGGCCTGGCCCCTTCGGGGACATTTGGCGTGGCTACCGATGTAGGATCGCGCGCGTGGTTTGAAGCCTGGCTCACGCAGTTGGGAGTGGCGCAGCAGACGGACCCAACCATCTGCAACCACGTGCTGGTCGTATTCAAGATGTTTCCCGCCTCCAGCAGAAGCAGTTCTGGCGGCGCTGGCAACATTGGCGTGGCGAACAACGCCGGAACCAATGGCCTCGCCTCGGGGACTTATCCTCCAGCCCTGGGAGGCACGGTCAGTCTTAACGGGGGGCCGGCTAACCTCTCCGCGAACCCCGGCCAGATACAGCAATGGCAGGCGCTCTTTCTCGGAATTGATTGGCAGACAGTGACCGGATGGCATGGGAAGTTCGACTTCATTCCGTGGAACGATTATGCCTCCTACTCGGGTGAAGGAGACGGGTACGCAGGCGCTACGAGCACATTTGTTCCCGGAGGAGCATTCACCCAGACCGGACAGTTGCCTTACGTCGCGAAGTACGCCGCTGCCATGTACATCGCCTTGCATCTGCTTTGCGATAGCGGTACTTCTGTCGGAGATCCGTACGGCGTATGCGGCAACGTAGTGGCGGGAGGCTTCTCGGACAATACGATGAACTGCACCGACCATACGTCATCGAGCATCGCCTCGGGCACCTGCTCGGATGGCGCTACGACAGCTACATTTTTAGACCAGTATCTGTATTACATCTATGTTGCCTCGCAGGAAACAGTTACTCCCACCGGCAGCGCATGCACGAACATGGGCGGCGGAGCTAGTGGTAATACTGCCGCCGACCCGCTGTGTACCGGGACTTCCGCGGCTCAGATATATATATATCCGATAGAAAATCATCCTTTCCCCGCAGGCTGGAAGCCGGAGGCCTTTGCCTTTAAAGACTTTGCCGATGTCAACAACTACATCAGCAACTACGGTACGGCCGCGGGCCAGTGTCTGGACGCAACCACATGCCTGGCCAGGAGCGTGGCAAAGACCTTCGCCGCCGATCCCCTGATGAAGAACACGGAGATATGGAACATGGCGACGGCCGCCGGACAGCTCGGCGTAACCACAAGCAGCCTGGGATCAGACAATACCTACTGGAAGTTTGTGCCCAACTCAGTAACTGACCCGACTCCCATTCAGCAGGCCTGCGCGGCGTCGTTCCTGCTGAACCTGACGTCCAGCCTGGGGCCGCAGTTCACGCGCCTGTACTACGAGGGCGCGGCCTGGGACGCGAACATCACTGGCACGGGCTCCAACGGCAACTGGTCGCTGTTCCCGAAAGGGGACGACGGCACCAGCGTCACTACCGCAAAGCCCGCTCTCAGCGTGCTGGCGAACCGGAACCTGGCCTATAACTCTTCCTGTCCGGGCGGTCTGCCGACGCAGCTTGTCAACATAAGCGATCCTGCCAGCCAGACGCATACCGATCCGGGCGTCTTCGATGCGCCGATACAGGCGCAGGCGCAGGACTCCTATGGGAATGCTTACGCTGGCGTCGCGGTGACCTTCGGCCCGGTCACCGGACTGTCGTTCTCGCAGACATCCGACGGCGTGTTTACGGCCACGCTGGGGGTGACGGCTGACGCCTCCGGCAACACGCCCGCCGTGTACGTCAAGGCCCAATATGTAAGGGCTTATACCGCGATCGCCACGCTGGATGGAGCTCCCGGCACTACGCCTGCGCAGTTCTCCCTTACGATTGAGGGCTCCGGACCTCCGCCTCCGCCTGACGCTGAGTACCTGACCATATCGGCCGTGCCTGATCCGCCGGTCGCAGGCTCGCAGGTAACGTTGTCGGTGCAACTGCCCGACGACGCGACGGGCACGGTATCGTTTACTTACAACGGCGGCTCGCCGCTCGTCTGCAACGAAGCAAACCCGGTGCCGGTCGAGCCGGATGGAACGGCTACCTGCACGGCCATGCTTCCTGCAAACGTGACTTCGATCGAAGGAGAGTACACCGCGCCCTCGGACGCGCTCTACAGCTCATCGGCTCTGACGCCGATTACTGAAGTGACGGCGGCTGCCGACTTTACGATTACGCTGACGCCTCCAACACAGACGGTGGCTCCGGGTACGCCAGCGGTCTACGCGGTAAATCTGGTTGTGTCCAACGGGCCGTACAATTGCCCGGTGAATCTGACGGCGCTGCTTTCGACGTCGATTCCGAACGCCACTCTGGTATTCGATCAGAGCTCGTTGACGCCTGGCAGCGGAGCCACAACCAACCTGACGGTAACCGTGCCTCAGCAGACGGCGAAGCTGACCGGCCTGGGCGCGAAGGCTCCTCTTATGCTGGCAGCGCTGCTGCTGCCTCTGGCGGCGTGGCGTCGCAGACAGAGTCTGGGCAAGCTGCTGCTGGTGCTGGTGCTGATGCTGGCCGCGTCGGCTGCGGTCATCGGTTGCGGCGGCGGCGACAACAACAATGGCTCTACGGCGGCGCCGTCAAACTACAAGATCACGATAACCGGAAACGGCACCTGCGGCAGCGGTGCTTTACGCAATGCAAATGCCTTTTTGGTAGTAAGTCAATAAATCGATAAGCGTGTCCCCTCAGTCCGGCCAGGGCTGAGGAGACAGCTTCAACAAGGAATGTGTTACACGGCTATCTCCGTCGCGGCGCGATTTTATTTCAGAAGAATAAACCGCCTGCGGCACAACCACTTTCCCGGGCCATGCCCCCGAAACCTGCAAGACTGTGGTGACGTGCAATGAAGATGAATCGGTTTCTAGTGCTTTGTACTGTTCTGGGACTCCTGTTAGTTCTGGGTTTTGTCCCTGGGGCCACTTACGCGCAAACGCTTCAGCAGAACGCGCAGAATCTCGATGTCGGCTTCTCGGCCACCGGATACACCGGCGTGCTGATGCCCGATAATACAACCCTGTACTCCGACTCGATACTTCCGTACTTCAGTACGTTCAGTACAGCAGCGGGCCCTTCTCCATCGGGAAACAGCATCTGCGCGGCCTATGTTTCGGCGGACGCCGGCCTGATGCCTTCAGGGGCATACGGCACAATTGACGATGTAGGGTCGCGCGCGTGGTTCGAAGACTGGCTTACAAAGCTGGGAGTGGCGCAGCAGACGGATCCATCCATCTGCAACCGCGTGCTGGTGATATTCAAGATGTTTCCCGCGGCCAACCGGTCCGCTCCTGCGAATGCCGCCGCTACCACCTGTGGCAATCCTGCTGGCAGCGTCTGCAACATTGGCGGCGCAGGCAATATCGCCGTGCCCAACAATGTGGCGGTTACGGTGGACCTTCCCCTGTTAAGCTGGAGCACTTCGGCCAACGACGGAGCGCCTGCGAACCCCATCGGGAACAACGCCCAGTTTCAGCTCTTTCAGGCGGCCTTTCTCGGCATTGACTGGCAAACAATAACCGGATGGCATGGGAAGTTCGATTTCGTCCCCTGGAACGACTTTTATAGCAAAACGGGAGATGGAGACGGACTGCCCGGCAGCACGGGTACTTTCTCGTTAGACCTGACCGCGCAGCATGCTGCGGCTGCATACATCACGCTGCATCTGCTTTGCGACAGCGGTACGAGTGGCGGAGACCCTTACGGAGTGTGCGGCAACGTAGTGGCGGGCAGTTTCCTGAACAATGCGATGAACTGCACCGACCATACTTCATCGGCGCTCGCCAGCGGCACCTGCGCCGACGGCACCACCGCGGCCACGCTGCTGGACCTGTATCTGTGGCACATCTACAATGATGCGCAGCAATCGAACTCCACCGTGATGCCCCCTGGAAGTCCGGCTGGATTTTCTGTATTTCTAGTTCCTCCAGAGAATTATCCTTTCGACCCAGCCTGGACGCCGGAGGTCTTTGCCTTTAAAGACTTTGCCGATGTCAACAACTACATCAACAACTACGGTACGGACGCAGGCCGGTGTCTGGATGCTGCGACATGCGTGGCAAAGAACGCGGCCCAGATCATCGCTGCCGATCCCTTGTTGCAAAACGCAGAGATATGGAACATGGCAGCGGCTGCCGGACAGGTCGGCGTAACCACAACAAAAAACCTGGCGGTTGACCCAAACGGTGGCGACAACACGAACTGGATGTTCGTTCTCAACTCTGCCTCTGACCCGACTCCCGATCAACAGGCCTGCGCGGCTTCGTACATGTTGAGGCTGATGGCCAGTCTGGGTCCGCAGTACAAGCGCCTGTACTACGAAGGCGCGGCCTGGGACGCGACCATCACCGGCACGGGCCCCAACGGCAACTGGGCGCTGTTCCCGGCAGGGGATGACGGCAGCGACGCCGCTGCCGCGAAGCCTGCCTTTGGCGTGCTGACGGACCGGGATCTGGCTTATGCTTCTACTTCAGGATCGGACTGTCCGGGAGGTCTGGCGACCGAGCTTGCTAACGTAAGCGACACAGGCAACGCGGGCGAGTCGATTGCGGCTCCGGGCGTCTTTACGAACACGCTGGTGGCGCGGGCCAAGGACATCTACGGAAACGCCTTCGGCGGAGCCTCGGTAACCTTCAGCTCCAGCAATGGCCTGTTGTTTTCAGCGTCGGCCACCGGCACGTTCTCGAACACGCTGACGGTGACAACCGATACGACCACCGGCGACACGCCTCCTGTGTACGTCGAAGGTTCAACCGCGGGGACGACCTATACCGCCACGGCTACGCTGGATCAAGCTCCCGGCGCTACGGCGGCGCAGTTCATCAATCTTGTGGTTGAGGAGCCGTCGTCGTCGAGCACTTCAGCGCTGACGGTGAATGGCTCATCTACCTCCGCGTCCGTGAAGTACGGCGACACGGTGACTCTGGAGAGCACGGTTACGCCTGCTCCGCCAGCGGGCGAGACCACCGACACGGTGACCTTCTGGCTCGGCGCCGTCGGCTCGGGCACGAACCTGGGCACGCAAACCGTAGACGCGACCGGCAAGGCGCAGCTTGACATTACGTCGCTGCATGTCCTGGCTTCGCCCTACACCATCGTTGCCCGCTTCAACGGCAGCGCCAGCCTCGGCGCCAGCACCAGCGACAACTCGGTGACGGTAACGGTGCGGCAGCTAACCCTGAACGACGACGGCGTGACTCCTGTACTGACCGCGACTCCCGATCCGGCAATCCGCTTTGCGGACCAGTTGGACTCGGCGGCGTGGGCTGGCTACACCTTTACGCCTGTCTCGGGAGCGGACTTCGTCAACGGCGACGATTCATCGACGGTGGTCGTGACCGGATCGCCCGTGTACACGTCGTCGGATCCCAACACGCAGACGCCGGGCACGTATACGGTGACGCTCTCCGGCATATCGAGTCCGGACTACCTGATCGGCTTTGACACGGGCTCGCTGGACGTGATCGCGAGCGCGGCTGGCCTTCAGGAAAACGCCGATAGTCTCATCATCGGCTTCACGGGACCGATTGCCAATACGCTTCCGTTCGCGGACCAGTTCTATACGGCGACCAGCGCTTACCTTACAAGCAAGGGTCTCACTGCTCCCAGGTTCCGCATCTGCGAGGCCTATGTTGCATGGGATGCCGCCTTGTATGCCTCCGGCGCGTACGGTGACGTCAACACGCTGAACTCGCGCGCATGGTTCGAAAACTGGCTTCACGGGCAGCAGGGCCACTGCGACCGCGCGCTGATCACGTTCAAGAGCGTCTCTGCCGCCACGCCTTCTCCGGACACCCCTCCTACGGCTGCTGAGTA
>WQYS01000057.1 GCA_009781125.1 Acidobacteriaceae bacterium
GAGAGTCAATCTTGCGCACCAGTTACCTGCGGGAAGCCGTGGCACATAGGGGTATGCCTAAAAAGCATACTCGCGTCTCAGACACAATCGGAACATCTTCGCAGAGTCGAACAGGTAAACATAGGACGCGATCTCGGATCTTTGACAATCGAATATAACGACGGCGCTTTGAGATGGAAGCGATTGCTCTGGAGCAATCGTCAAACTGCTCGAAAGGGGAAGCGCTCCACCAAACTTCGCATGGTGTCTTTTCAGAAGAGCCACAACTGTCCGCGTGTTTCCCAAAACGGGAAAACGTTCCATTCCGGGAATGGGACAGAGTGCGATATCTTATGGAGAGTTAGAAGGTTAGCAGGGGTGCCAGACCTTTTTGGGAATCGATGCCTTGTTTCGAGGCGCGTACGAGATATCCATTGAGGAGAGAAAGGGGTTCCTTCTTTGAGAATCTTCCGGAATTGCAACACTTTCCCGGTTTGGCACGTAAATTGATTATGGAATAAGTATTCATTCCCAGGCGGGAAGCAGATAACGAAGGATGGGGGCTATCAACCATGCAGGCAATGCAGAGCAGCTCTGCCGATGGAGCAGTGAACGGTTCGTCTTGTCTCGCGGCAGGCGAGACAGGGCGCGGGTGGATCGGGGAGAAGCTGAAGGGCCGCGTGCTGGTCGTCGATGACGATGACACCACAAGAACGGCGTGTCTGGATATGGCTAAGGATATGGGCTTCGCCACGGTGGAGGCTGAAAACCTATCTTTGGCAAGGCAGGTTCTGAAACAACAGAGGATCGACCTGCTGCTGCTGGACCTGAGGCTGGCCGGCGGCGGCGGCCTGGACCTGTTGGAACAGGTGAAGTCCAGCTACAGGGATACGGTGGTCGTGGTGATGACGGCGTTTGCTACGGTGCCTTCCGCGGTGAAGGCCATGCGCATGGGCGCGGCGGACTACCTGACCAAGCCCTTCGCACGCGCGGAGCTGGAGGCCGTGCTGGCGCGCGCCAGCGAGCGGATCAGCGCCGGAGCAAAAGGCCGGATGCTGCGCGAGAAGCTGCGTTCGCAGCAAGGCGCATACGGACTGATTGGCCGGTCTCCGGAGATGCTGAAGCTGCACCGGATGCTGTCAAAGGTGGCCTGCTCGGCGCATCCGGTGCTGATTCTGGGCGAAAGCGGAACCGGCAAGGAGCTGGTGGCGCGCGCTGTTCATCATCACGGGCCCAACGCCTCGAAGCCGTTTGTTCCTGTCGATTGCGGCGCTCTGGTTCCGAGCCTCATCGAGAGCGAGCTGTTCGGACATGTAAAAGGAGCGTTTACCGGAGCGGACCGCGCCAAGGACGGCCCGTTCGTCATGGCCGATGGCGGCACGGTGTTTCTGGACGAGGTCGGCGAGATTCCGCTGGAGTTGCAGGCCAAGCTGCTGCGCGCTCTTCAGGAGAAGGAGATTCGTCCTGTAGGGGCAACGCAGTCCCGCCCTTTTTCGGCCCGGGTACTGGCGGCGACGAACCGCGACCTGGCGGCGATGGTGAAGCAGGGAAGGTTCCGCAAGGATCTTTTCTTCCGCCTGAACGTGGTGGGCCTGAAGATTCCGCCGCTGCGCGAGCGCCGGGGAGATATCCACCTGCTGGCGACGTACTTCGTGGAGAGGTCCAGGCAGCAGAACGGCATCGAATACATGCTCTCGGACGAGACCCTGCGCCTGCTGGATACCTATGACTGGCCAGGCAATGTGCGCGAGCTGGAGAACGCGATGGAGCGGGCCTGCATGCTCTCGTCAGGACCGGTGCTGCAAACGATCGACATGCCAACCCAGTTGCAGCAGTTCCGGATGTGCCAGGAAGCAGAGTCGGAGGAGATGACCGCGGCCTCGGCGATGACTGCCAGCCAGTCTCATCTCAACATGCCGGGCAATGGACCGGTCGTTACCATCGCAGAGATGGAAAAGCAGGCAATTCTGGGCACCATACGGCAACTGAACGGCGACAAGCTGAAGGCGGCAAAGCTGCTCGGCATCGGCAAGACGACGCTCTACCGCAAGCTGAAGCAATATGACATTGCGTAAGCATTCGCCGGACAGGGGCCGGATTCAGGCAGGAGCGCGGCGGGCCGGGGTCAGAATGTATCCACGTGGATGTTCAGCGATCCCTGAAAGATTCCAATGGGCGCATTATATTGTCGCGTATCGATAAACATGGCTGCCGAAACCGAGATCGTTTGCGATGTTGGCATGGGACCGGTGTACAAAGTCAGACCGCATCCCTCCCGGTCGGGAGGGACAAGCTGGTTGAACAATCTCACGCTGCCCTTGTTGATCTGGGCCTGAACCCGGGACGCTGGAATGACGGTTGTGGGATTGCTCTGAGAGCGCAGGACGCATTGGTCCACGCTGGCATAAATCGCAATCTCTTTCGGACAAGGCTTGAGGCCCGGCGTGCAGGTTACCGTGACCTCCATATTGCCGCCCGGAACCAGAGATCCCTGGTGGCGAAATGAAAACGGGTCGCTCAGAACGAAACTCAGCCGCGAACTGTGTTGCACCTTGATTGTCTGCGCAGGAAGAAAGGACGATCCTGCCAGCAGAACGAAGGCAAGCCACGATACCAAATACCCACTGAATCTCAGCCTTCGCATCACATCATCCCTCTGAGCTTCTGCAGCTTTCTTACAACAATGGTTACGCCGGGATTGTCTCCGCTTACGGACTCGATAGAGCTGGGAGCCGTCCTGACATCGTAAGCATTGATGGTCGTCGCCATGGCGGGCGTCACTGTAATCGAGTGGCGGCTGCGCTTGTTCTCCCGAATCTCAAACTTTCCGTCCGCATCGGTGTAAACCGGCTTCTTATCGATCAGCAGCGCCATGCCTTCCACCGGAGTTCCGTTCTCGTCGACCACCTGGCCGCGCACGGCGAAGTCGCCGACGTGAATGCTGCCTGGGCCGAAGATGTCCTGCGGCTGTCCATAGGAGAGCCAGCTTCCCTGAACGGTATACGTCTGCTTCCCGTAAGGATCGATGTTCTGCGTGTAAGCGAAGCGGAACCTGTAGACGTTCGCCCATCCGGTGACGGCATATCCCGACTGGAAGGGATGGGCCGTGTTCGTGGGGATGTACGTCTGCACGTACTGAACGTCAGCTCCGAATCGATTGCTGAAGTACTGTCCGCCAAAGTTCATCATGCGGCGTCCGTTGGTATTCGTCAGGGTCTGCGTCACGTAAAACTGGGGACCGATCCGCTCGGTGACGAAGTACGTCTCAGTTCTCTGCATGGCGTACCCGTGGCTGGTGCTCTGGCTATAGGTTGCTCCTGCATTGACCCACTTGTTAATAACGCGCGAGACGGAGAATGACTCCCCGAAATTCTTCCTCTGCAGGTAGGCTGTCTGGTAAGCGTTGGCGGAAAGTCCGAACTTCATCACCTGCAAGATGACGCCTGCATGGCTTGACGTGCCGATACTGCCTGTCTGTCCGGCAGCAACGCCCGTGCTGGGGAAGTTAAGGTAGTTCGACCGTCCACCTGTAAGCGAGAGGTAGCGGGATACCCGGTAATGGGCTTCTACGTTTTCTCTCACAGGCTCGGGGTACTGGTAGGTTGCCACGTTCAGCAGTCCGGTGTTTCCCTTGTACCACACGTATTGTCCGCGAAAATCCAGCTTGTAGCGCTTGATCCTGGCGCTGACGGCGCCATAGGGATTATGCATCAGATTGCTCAGGCCGCCGGATATGCCGAGCGACACGCCGGGGTCGGGATTCCACTCGGCTCCTTCCATCAGCGAGGTATGCGAACTGAACAGAGCCATCTGCGTGAGGCGCAATTGCTGATGTTTTCCCGCTGTCTCTTCAAGAATCGCCGCCACGGCCGGTTTATTGGGCTGAGCGCCAGTAAACAGAGGGCTGACGAAGTAGTCCGAAGACATTCCGCCGAAGACCGTGGCGTGCAGGTTTTCCTTGGTGGTCTCCGCTCCGGCGCCGGTCATATAGATCATGCGTCCGCCCATGAAGATATCAGTGGGAAGCACGAACGTCATGTTGGTATCGCCCAGCGAATAGGTTGTCCTGCTGTTTTTGAAGTATTGGAACTCTCCGCCCCCGCCGTACTCTCCGAAGACCCTGCCTGCGCCCAGCGTCACGCCGTATTTTCTGGCGCGCATGGAGAAGGTAGCTCCCTGAGACTGGAATATCGTCGAATCGCCGCCACTGATCTCATAGACCCTCTGCGCCCTTGCCGATGCCGCAAGCAACAACAGAACTGCTAAAGAGATCAGCCGCCGGTATTTAGATATTCCCGTTCTGGCTTGCACGATAGGAATCCAACCTCTTTCTTCTTCTTAGGAGTCTTTTACTTCTTCGGAGAAGCGTACGAGCTGGCCGTAGAAGCCGGAGCGGGCGAGCTTGCGGTTGCCGGAGCAGGTGAATTGACCGTGTCTGGAATCGTATGCGGTGCTATAGACTTTTCCGTCAATGGCATCTGAATTCTGGAGTGCTCGAACTGGAACGCGATCTCCTTGGGAACCTGCTTCCTGAACATCGTCAGGAGTCCCGGAGGCATGTTCTGCTCGACCGTAGTGACTCGGTTGGGGAACAAAGGCACGCTTACCGCGAAGTTGGCATCGTCGCGAAGCATGGGGAAGGTGATCCGCGGACGCCCGATCTTGTTGCTGTGGTTGTCGATGACGTAGCGCATCATGTGCGTCTCCGGATCGTAGGCAACCTCCTTGACCGTGACGTCGTTGCTCCCCATCGGTTCCTTCTGATACATGTACAGCGCGTGGGCCAACTGCGTCTTGACGACGATGGCTCTTCCTTCAGGCGGCTCGATGGGAGAGAACGTTGCGATGAGATAACACCAGGCGGGATAGCTGTCCGCCGAAGCGTCATAGAAGATGTGGTAGGTCTGCTGCGGATTGAGGCGGACGCTGGTCTTTGAAAACTTGATATGTATACGGGGATCGAGCGCGGCACTGCCAGGCTTGCCTTTCTCTCCCACGCCGAACCCTTCCACCGACATGGTTACGATCATCGGCTTCATGGTGTTGTTTGAAACCGCGAGATCACCCTTTCCGCCCCCGGTAAATGTGGTGTGAACAGGAGAGATATGCTGGGCCATGCCCATATGGCCGGAGCAGAGAACCGCAACTGCACAAATCGCACTGCAAATCAGACGCTTCATTTAGCGATACACCTCTTCCTCATATTGGTTTGGCAGCATATGACTGCCAAAATGATTCATTTCTGTTGCCGTTCCCTTTTTCTTGTCTTTCCGAACGGTCGCCATAGCGACAGGAACTTGCTTGCTTTTCTCTTCCCTTGCTGCGAACGTCAAAGCGAGGGAACAACCTCAGCGAGGCGTTTACGCCTCTTTGCTGCTTCGAGACAAAAAGCAGATTCCTGTTGCCACGGCGGCCGTTCGGAAAAGCAAGAAAAAACGCTTGCAGGATGACGCTCTTGATGTCTTTGCCGCATCTCGTCCAGCCTTCCGGATCGGTACTTATTTGACGGTGCTCAATGTAGAAGTAAAGCGGGAGAGGGTTGAATTCAACCCTCTCCCCGAGGGTTATCTCAAACAAACGTTTGAGGTTTAGTAGGCCTGTGCGCGGACATACACGTAGCCGGCCCATGTGCCGAGCTGGTTCGGGAAGATCAGACCGTAGATCGGGCTGGTCGTCCGCAGGTCGATGTACAGGTTCAGATACGAAGAGTCCGATCCGAGGAAGGCGTCCATGCTGCCGCCGGCCGTCGGAATGCTGGTCACAGTGGCGCTGGAGAGGTCGATGTTCTTGATCGGGAACGAAGCCGCGACGTCGATCTGGCTTGCCATCGGATCGGCAGGATTGAGGTTGCCGAGCGTGGCGTCAAACGCCTGGGTTCCGCCCATTCCATTCTGCTGAGCAAGGATGCTGTCGGCGCCGATGTTCGCACCCATGGTTCCGGGGTCCGAAGCGGTCATGGAGTTGACGGCATCCTTGAAGAATGCGTCTACCCAGATGTTCGTGTACGTGGGGTCAAGAACCCAGGTGGTTACAGCGGTCAGCGGCTGGCTGCCCTGGTTGAGCTGTCCCGGGACCAGAGCGAAGTTGATCTGGTTGGGAACCGTAAGGGTGAGACCCTCTTGATAGCTGGCAACCAGCAGGGTCTGGCCGTCCACGGAACAGCCAGCGGCTGTTGCAGGAGAGTCGCAAGGGGTGGAGGTGGTGGTGGTGCCGGCGGCCTGGCCGAAGGCTACTGAGGTCGCAAGCAACGATATAGCAGCGACAGCAAGAATCTTCTTCATTCAATTACTCCGTACAATCTACTCGGTTAAAGGTTGATGTTTTACAACGGCCAGCATGATCTGCAGACCACTGGAAGGCGGTCTGTAGATCATGCTGGGGTTGCCGAAGCGAAAACTTGTGTGTTTGTCCAGACGTCTTCCGCAGAGTCCGCAGAACTCTGGAAGGCAGCCTTCGAAGCCAGGCCGAATCTGTCAAACCATAGATGCGCAATGTGCTGCTCCTGTCCCACGGGGAACCCACGACTGCATTTGAATCGTGAGCAAGTATCCAACTCGGAGAAGTGGAACAAGGGCGAGAATCGTTGATACCCACAGTTGAAGAGGAAAGAGCGCTGAAACCCTGCAACCCCCTCGTCAATCCCATAAGCGGTACGAAGCTCAATATGCATGAACGTTTCATGTTCATAATGCGTACTCAGTGGAACAATCAACAACCAAACTTTCATCCATGATTCGGGAATTCGAATACTGTAGTCTTGAATAATTCGGACTTACAGATGTATTTTTTGTAAAAACGGCGATAATAGTCACCTGTTGATTAACAGGTATATATGGTATCCCTTTCAGAATCTATGCAAAGCAGTTGTGTGCCGTAGAAAGCGGTGCGTGAACTATTTTCGGCATTGGCAAAAAACGCTGGATGCATGGCATCTGCATATCTTTCCGTATGTAGCTCTTAAAACGTCATTTAATGAGGTGTTCGCGTCATCGCAGCCGATACGTGCAAGGATGTACTCAATCAAGGCGGGATCGCAACACATGTCTCCGGATGTCGCCATGGCACATCAACAGAGCAATTCGCCCGCCTGTTTTTTAGATTGAAATTCAGGAAAATGAAACGATATAAATTTGAAAATGAAACGACATATCAACTGAGCGTTCTGTATCTGGCGATCAGGCCGCCGTCACTTCGCGAGAGGCCCCATGGGCTCGTAATAAATCTTAAATACGGCGATCACGCTGCCGTTGGCGTCATCGAGCTCCATCTGTTGTCCGCTGATCTTCCAGTGCTGTACATGGTTCAACATTTTGAGGAAGGCGTCCTCGGTCTCCATGCCCTTGACGCAGGCCATCATGGTTGCGGCCATGCCGATGAAGGTCAGCTTGTCTGCTTCCAGCCGGTAGGTGCCTGTGATGCGGTTGCAGCCGCCGAATCCGGAGATGCGTTTGGTGTGTGAGTCGAGCACCAGATGCGGCTCGAATCCCGGAGCGGCGGCGGGAACATCGTATGCTCCCAGGCGGACGAGCCTCCATCCGGTGTCTTCCAGCGCGGCGTCGGCACTCTGTTGTTCGGCTTCGAGCGGCTCGAACTCGTAGATCCCGCCGTCGATCTTCAGCGCGAGAAAAAGGTGTCCATCCTTGATGATGTAAGAGCTGATGTTCTCCAGGTCGCTCGCAAAGCGCCGGTTAAGCGGCGAGGGCGGACACATCATGCGCGTGAGCGCAATCGGGCCGAACTCGATCTGACCGGGGCTGGATGAGGTCCAGCTTCCGCGTCCCCGGTTGCAGCCGGCCTGCACGTTGACGCTGCCTCCGAGGTTAAATGTGAGGGTGTACTCGCTCGTCGTGTTGGGCACTAGCGTGGTGTCGTCGCTGCTTTGAAACTTCACCAGCTTCCAAGAGGTGCCGGCAAGATTGGACGTAGAATTTTGCGACGCCTGTTGCGCCATTGCTGCCACACAGCACCCGAACAGAATGAGCGACGAGACGAGCCAACGCATTCGCATGGGAATCTCCTCCAAGCGTTGCTAAAAGTGTAACTCCGGGATTATTGCTTCGAGTAGAAGGCGTCGTAGGCCTGCTGGTTGCGCAGAATCGATTGCACGTACTCGCGGGTCTCGGTGTAGGGAATCGACTCGACAAACTCAGCGATGTCCTTGTAGTTGCCTTCGGCGATCCACTTGCGGACCGGCGTGTCTCCGGCGTTGTAGGCCGCCAGCGCGTACTCGACCTGGCCGCCGTAGCGGTCGATGTTGTCCTTCAGATACATGGTTCCGAGCTGCATGTTGACGGATGGATTCAGCAGTTGGCTGGTGGTGAAGTTCTTCATGCCCTGCTTTCTGGCCTGCGCCTTTCCGACTGACGCAAGCATCTGCATCAGTCCGTAGGCTTTGGCGCGGCTGACGGCTTGAGGGTTGAACTCGGACTCCTGCCGGATCAGCGAAGCAACGAGATAAGGATCCAGCCCGTAGCGCGCGGAGTTCGCCGTGATCTGCTGCCAGTAAGGACGCGGCAGCAGCAGTTGCCAGTAGATTGCCGGAACCCGGTTCAGCGGAATAGCAAAGAACGGAACGTTGCTGCGTTTCATCGACTGCAGCGCGCGTGCGGTCTCACCGAAGGAGTCGTATATCTCGGCCTGCGCCAGCGTGCCCCACTCCGATGCGGTCGGGCTGGCTTGAATCTCGCGCGGAATATATTCGTTGAGCGCGGCGTTGGCCACGAGGCGGGCCTTAATCAGATGCGGCTCGTTCTCCGGAAGCTCGTCGATCAGCGAGGGAACAGCCGGCGCGTGAACGGAACTCAGAGGCGTCGCCAAAGCAACCTTCGGCTGCGTGCCCAGAGCGCTGAGGCGCTTCTGCGCCAGGTTTGCGTAGTAGTAGTTGGCGTGCGCGGCGACAAGCGTGCGGTAATAGTTGGCCGCCTGGGCCGGATTGTGCTCTACCTCTTCGTAGATGCGTCCGCGCCAGTAGAGCGCGGGCGAGATCTCGATGCCTCCGGCGTAACGCTGAAGCTGCTCATCCATCAGGCGCGCCGCTTCGGGATAGTTTCGCAGGCGATAGTTCATCCACGCCGCGCGCCAGTGCGCAGACGGAGCATACCGGCTCTTGGGAAACATCTCGACCAGTGTCGCGTAGTGGTAGATCGCCTGCCCGGAGTCGCGCTTGAGCAGATACATGTTGCCGCCCGAGTAGAGCGCCTCCTCCAGCCAGCGGCTGGTGGGGAAGCGCTGCATCATCTGCTGGAGGATGGCGCGATGCCCGGCAGTGTCGCCTTCGTCGCGCGAGGTCTCGGCCAGCAGGTAGAGCTTCAGGGCGGCGCTGTCGTCCTGCGTGGTGGGCAGGCGCTCGACCTCGCTGCGGCTGATATGTTTCTGCTGCCTGAGTTCGCTGGCTGCGGCGTAAATGGCGAGCGCGTCCCGGTCGGCCTGGCCCAGGCCGGGATCGTTTCGGATGGCGCGGTACTCGGCTCCGGCATCGTTATAGCGTTTGGCGTTGAAGAGCTGATCGGCGCGAGCTCTGCGCTCTCTGGCGGTGAGCGGTATCCCCATCGTATCGAGCTGAGTCTTGGCCTGGTCAGCCTCCGTGCTCAGCGGCGAATCCTTGACGATACTGCGAAATACAGGCGCGGCGTGAGTCTTGTCTCCGGTCAGTTGATAGGCCCGGGCCAGCGCGTAGCGGAAATCGTTTTGCCGGGCTTGCGGAGTATCGGCAAGTGGAGTCAGCACTCGCAGCGCTCCCTGCGGATCGTTCTGTTGCAGATGGGCGTTGGCCAGCAGCACAGGCACTTTGTCTACGAAGATGCTGTCCGGATGTCTCTCGGCAAAGCGGTTGAGAAGCGTGTAGGCCTCGTCTCCCCGCTCGGCCTGGATCGCCGCCTGCGCTCCGAGGTAGTCGGCGTAGTCGCTGAGCGCGCCGCCAGACTTCGCCGCCAGACGGAACATGTTCTCCGCCTCGGGGTACTGGCGGTCGAGCATGCGCGCGTGTCCCAGCGCCAGATAGGCTGCTGCGGCGCCTTCTCCCGGATGCGCCTTCGCGTAGGCCAGGACGCCGCTGTACGCCGCAGGTGTTCGCGACGCCAGAAGCTGCTGCGCCATGGGCCTCAACTGCTCAGTGGCGTGAAAGGCGGCCTTCAGCCGCAAACTCCTGGCCGTGTTATAACTGTTTTTCCTGTTACTGTGGGGGACGGCCTTCGTATTCCTCTTTTGCGTGGTTTTCTTAGTCGAGCCGGTCGGCTTGGCCTTTGTTGCGGGTGGCCTGGCGTGGACTGGCTTATGCGCGGCTGTATTGTTCTGCGGCACGGAACGGAGCGGCAACGCCAGCAGCATCGCGGCGCACACGGAGATCAGCGGCGCGGCCCATCTTTTTGTATTGCGTGAGTTATGTCTCATTCCGGCATTCGCCCGCAGGTGCAATCTCCATCCAGATCGCCAGGGCTTCTCTTCTATTATTTGCGACATCGGCGGGCGAATCAAATGGATGCGGCCATATGGGATTCATCGCGGCCCTCGAAGGATTCACAAAGGCAATCATTAAGGCCGCCCGCTCCTTTAATTATTTTGGTTCTTGTTACGAATTGTTGTTCCGCAAGTACCTATGTTTAGTATGATCTGAATGAAGCAGTCTTACTTTAAAATCACCTTATAGGTATTTCGCATCCTTTTATCATGTCTGCCATCCAATCACCAGGAACGGAAATCGTACACGAAGACGTTGCCCTTGTAGCGCGCGCTCGCGCCGGTGACAACGACGCCTTTGAGCAGTTGGTTCGTCAGTATGAACGCCAGGTGTTTCGAGTTGCGTTGCATATAACACAGAACAGGGAGGA